>DFKM01000186.1 GCA_002373555.1 Lachnospiraceae bacterium UBA3645 | reverse complement strand
CCGTCATAGGTGGAGTTCTGCAGCATGACCTCGGGAAGGTCCTCAGCATATTTCGGATATACATCATCTACTGCATAAGCGGTTCCGGCAGCGGCAAAGTCGCCAAGGAAAGCGCCGGACCAGGAGAAGAAAATGTCGGGCAGCGTGGACGGATCGTTCATGGCAGCTTTGATCTTGGTCTTGTAGGACTCGTTCTCAAATGCTTCCCATTCGATATGTACGCCGGGATGCGCGGCTTCGTACTCTGCGATCGCCTGCTCGTAAGCGGGACGGTTCGCGTCACTCTCGGTAGCGATGCACCACAGGGTGATGGTCTTTTCTTCGCCGGCAGCAGCTTCTTCAGCAGCCTCGGTCTCAGCGGGAGCAGCAGCCTCGGTTTCGGCGGGAGCGGCAGCTTCGGTCTCAGCGGGAGCAGCGGCTTCGGTCTCTGCCGGAGCTTCGGTCTCAGCAGGAGCAGATGACGATCCGCAGGCGGCAAGTGCGCCGATCATGCAGAGCGCGGTGATAAGAGCTACGAGCTTTTTCATCTTTTTCATGGTGTCCTCCTTAAAATGTTTTTTTGCTTTGTTTTTATGAAGATTCCGTTCTGTCCGGCTGTGCTGTCCAGGCGTTTTTCCTGCCGCGCAGGACGGATTCTTTCTGAAGTTGGGATCTGCTCTTACCGGCTGATCACAGCCGTCAGAGCCTTTGTGCCGGTCAGTTCCTCTGTCCGGGGATCCGGACCGCCGAAACCGGCATAGACGGTGTAGTTCCCGCTTCCGGGAATGCGTTTTCCTTCGTCATTGACTACGGTGAAAGCAGAATCACCTAGCGGGATCGTGTACTGTGCTTCTTCGCCGGCTGCCAGTCTGATCCGGCGGAAGCCGCATAACACGGGGTTCGGCGGGGCGAAAGGAGAGGCTGTATCTTTGATATAGATCTCCAGTACGTCTTCCGTATCCGCGCTGCCGTCGTTCTTTGCAAGAACCGTGACGGTGTCGGGACCGGCCTTGATCTCCCGGACGGTGCACTTCCCGTAGGTCAGCCCGTATCCGAAAGGATAGAGCGGTGTACCGCCGTAGTAGCGGTAGGTGCGGTCTTTCATCGAGTAGTCTGTGAAAGCCGGCATTTCTGAAAGTGCTTCGTTGTGATAGAAGGTTACCGGGAGCTTTCCGGAAGGCGATGCCTTTCCGAAAAGGAGCTCCGCGACTGCCCTGCCTCCTCCGGCACCCGGATACCAGGTGAGAAGAACGGCAGCAGCATGTTCTTCAGCGCAGGTCAGATCGATCGAACTTCCTGCCATCAGGATCACGATCGTGGGCTTCCCGACTTCCAGCACCTTTTCCAGCAGGGTCCGCTGCGGGGCCGGAAGGAGAAGATCCTGCTTATCTCCGGAGAAATAGCTGTTTCCTGTATCACCTTCCTCTCCTTCAAGCGTTTCATCCAGCCCGAGGACCAGAATCACTGTATCGGAATACTTCGCGGCTGTGACCGCCTCTGCGATCCGGTCGTCTGCTTTTGCCAGCGGTTCGACTCTGTCTTCGGATAACGCGCATCCCTGGGAATACAGGACCCGGTTCGTGCCTTCCGTGATATCCTGGATGCCTTCCAGAACGGTGACATATCGGGAAGCGGTTCCGTGATAATTGCCGATCAGCGCCGTGCGGTTGTCCGCATTCGGTCCGATGACGGCGATCGTGCCGCAGGTCTTTGCATCCAGCGGCAGGATGCCGTTGTTCTTCAGAAGCACACAGGACTTCAGTGCATCCTGATGGGCCAGTTCCTTATGTTCGTCACATTCCACAACGGTGTAGGGAATGCTGTCGTATTCGGTCTTCTCATCCCCGAGGATGCCGAGCAGGAATCTTGTCGTGAACAGCCGGACGGCACATTCCGTAATATCCGCTTCGGTGATCAGCCCGTCTTCCAGGGCTTTCATGATGTATTCGTAGGTGCATCCGCAGTTCAGATCACAGCCGGCTTTCAGTGCGAGCGCCACGGTCTCGGCCGGGCATCCGGTAATGCGGTGATGTTCATGAAAGTCGCGCAGCGCCCAGCAGTCGGAAACGAAATGTCCCTGAAATCCCCATTCCCCGCGAAGCTTGTTCATCAGGTAGGAATTTGCACAGCAGGGTTCGTAATTGGTCCGGTTATAGGCACCCATGACGGATTCCACATCCGCTTCCTCGACCAGTGCCTGAAAGGCCGGGAGGTAAGTCTCTGCCATGTCCTTTTCGGAAGCGATGGCATTGAAGCTGTGCCGCAGCTCCTCCGGTCCGGAATGCACTGCGAAATGCTTTGCGCAGGCGGCCGTCTTCAGATGTTCTCCGTTTCCCTGCAGGCCTCTTACAAAGGCTTTCCCGAGCCGGGCTGTCAGATACGGGTCTTCGCCGTAGGTCTCGTGGCCTCTGCCCCACCGGGGATCACGGAAGATGTTGACGTTCGGCGACCACATTGTCAGTCCGTGGTAGATATCGTGGTCTCCGAGAGCGGAGAGGGCGTTGTATTTGGCTCTGGCTTCCGTGGAGATCGCATCGGCCGTCGCTTCAAGCTGTTCGTCATCGAACATGGCTGCCATGCCGATCGCCTGGGGGAAGACGGTGGCCGTGCCGCCTCTGGCGACACCGTGGAGTGCTTCGTTCCACCAGTTGTATTCGGGTATGCCGAGACGTTCTATGGCGGGAGCGTTAAAGAGAAGCTGGCCGGCTTTTTCTTCGGTCGTCATTAGGCTTACCAGCGCTTCCGCTTTCTTTGCTGCCTCCTCGCGTGTCATCTGATAATACTCCTTAAATGTAATTGCTGAAATCTGTTCCTGCGTCAGAGCTGCTTTACGGATTCTCCTTCCTGCAGACTGCCGTGTACGATGATGTGCTCCGGCAGGGCTGTCCGCGGATTCTCGATCCGGTCGATCAGCCTGACTGCCGCGGTCTTTCCGAGCTCCTCCGTGTTCTGCTCCCAGGTCGTGATTCTCGGGCTCATCATCTTGGCCATGTGAATGCCGTCGTATCCGGTGACCGAGATGTCATCCGGGATGCGGAGCCCTGCTTCCGTGATCGCGTTCACACCGCCGATATAGGCGTAATCGTCAGGAAACAGAATGCAGGTCGGCAGTTCCGGTAGCGCCAGGATTTTTTTCGTGGCGAGATAGCAGCTGTTCGGCTCGTGATATTCGCAGGCCCCGAGATACTCATCCGGGATCATCAGACCAAGCTCACTGCTGGCTCTGAAGAATCCCGTCAGACGGCTTTCGGTAACCGCTGTATCATTTCCGTGGATATATGCGATCCGGCGGTGTCCTTTGCTGTAAACATAATGCAGCAGCGCTGCCATTCCGTCCGTATTGTCTGAAAGAACCGCCGTCCTGTTGTGGAACGCGTGATCCAGTGTGACGACCGGGAGACTGGAGTAAGCCAGCTCCTGGACCATCGGATCCTTGAAATCCGCACAGATGATCGCGACGCCGTCGACGCCTCTGTAGAGCGCGTGCTGCAGGTACGTCTGGTTCTGATGTCCGACATTGCTGTTGATGAAGGAGATGTCATATCCCTGCTGCTCCGCTTCGATCCGGAAGTAGTTCAGCGTGGAAGCGAAATACTCATGCATGAAGCCGCTGTTCTGCAGATCCACGAAAACGATTCCGAGATTGTAGGTGCGGTTCGTCTTCAGCGCTCTTGCGGCAGAATTGGCTGTATAACCCATTTCCCTGGCGGTATCGATGATGTACTGTCTGGTCGCTTCCCCTATATCCTGATGTCCGTTCAGCGCTTTGCTGACTGTGGCGATCGAAACGCCGCAGCGCTTGGCGATATCCTTCATTGTGACCAAGCAATCATCCCCTTCAGTGCTTACTTAAACGTTTTCGTAAATACATCATAACGCATCAAAAAAGAATTTGCAAGCATAAATTACAATAAACACAAATATTTTACAGAACAGCCGATTTTCGGCACTTTTTATCGCCGAAAACTATATCGATATTTGGGTTTTACATATAAAAGGTTTAAGTTGAGAGCAGAAAAATACGGGAGAAAACAGGAAATTGTCTGCTTTTCGCGCATTTCCGTATTGCTTTTTCGAAAAAGATGCGATAATCTCGTTACACGAACGAACTTAAACGTTTACTTCCGGAGGACGATACTATGAAATACGGTTACTTTGATGACGCGAACCGGGAATATGTGATCACCACCCCGCGGACCCCGCTGCCGTGGATCAATTATCTGGGCAGCGAAGATTTCTTTACCTTACTGAGCAATACCGCCGGCGGCTACAGCTTCTACCGGGATGCCAGACTGCGCCGGATCACCAGATACCGTTATAATAATGCGCCGCTGGATCAGGAAGGTTTTCATATCTATATTAAAGACGGAGAGAGCGTCTGGAATCCCGGCTGGCAGCCGGTGCAGGCGGAGATGGAGGACTATTCCTGCAGGCATGGTCTCGGATATACTGTGATAAACGGTGCAAAGAACGGGATCCGTGCGGAACAGGAGCTTTTTGTTCCGGCCGGGGACAGCTGTCTGCTGATCCGGCTTACGCTCACCAATACATCGGAAAACGAAAAAAAGATCCGCGTTTTTCCGTATCTGGAATTCTGCCTGTGGGATGCCATGGATGATGCCACCAATTACCAGCGGAATTATTCGACAGGGGAAGTGGAGATTGAGCCTGCGGCGATCTACCATAAAACGGAATACCGGGAAAGACGCGATCACTACGCGGTGTTCTGGTCGAATGCCGTCCCGGATGCATTTGATACCGCAAGAGAGGCGTTTCTGGGGACCTACGGCAGTCCGGCCCGTCCGGAAGCAGTATTCGGGGAAGGCTGCACCGGAAGCATCGCCCATGGCTGGCAGCCGGCCGCTGCCATGCAGTTCGATCTCACGGTCCGGCCCGGCGAATGCCGCAGCCTGATCTTCGGGCTTGGCTATATTGAAAATCCGCGGGACAGAAAATGGGAAAGCAAGGGTGTGATCAATAAGGAGAAAGCACATGCCATGATCGCCCGTTATCCGGATGATGCCTGTTTTGATGCGGCCTTTGCAGCTGTCAGGGAAAAATGGACCGCACTGCTCGGCAATTACAGCGTTTCCACCGGCAATGAGAAGATCGACCGAATGGTCAATATCTGGAATCAGTACCAGTGCATGGTCACGTTCAACATGAGCCGGTCGGCGAGCTATTATGAAAGCGGCATGGGCAGAGGCATGGGATTCCGGGATTCGTGTCAGGATCTTCTGGGATTCGTCCACATGATCCCCGAAAGAGCAAGAGAGCGGATCCTGGATATCGCAGCCACGCAGTTCCCGGACGGCAGTGCCTATCATCAGTACCAGCCGCTGACCAAAAAGGGAAATCTGGCTGTCGGCAGCGGTTTCAATGACGATCCGCTGTGGCTGATCGCCGCCGTCGCCGCTTATATCAGGGAGACCGGGGACCGGACGATCCTGGAAGAACAGGTGGATTTTGACAATGATCCGGCGCAGGCAGCACCGCTGATGGAGCATCTGCGCAGGAGCTTCGCCTTTACCCGGACGCATCTCGGACCGCACGGACTGCCGCTGATCGGCCGGGCGGACTGGAATGATTGTCTGAATCTGAACTGTTTCTCGGAGGAGTCGGGCGAGAGCTTCCAGACGACCGGACCCAGCGAAGGGCCGGTCGCGGAGAGCGTGTTTATCGGCGGCATGTTCGTGAAATACGGACGTGAATGGGCGGCGTTATGCCGTCTGCAGGGATTTCCGGAGGAAGCGGCGGAAGCGGAAAAGGCTGTTTCGCAGATGGAAGAGACCGTGCTCGGTGCGGGCTGGGACGGGGAATGGTTCCGCAGAGCGTATGATGCTTACGGCAATCCGGTCGGAAGCAGGGAATGCGCCGAAGGAAAGATCTTCATCGAACCGCAGGGCATGTGCGTGATGGCGGGGATCGGCAAAGAGACCGGCGAGGCCGGCAGGGCCCTGGAGAGCGTAAAGGAGCATCTGGACACGAAATACGGAATCGTCCTTCTTGCGCCGCCGTATTCAGAATACCGTCTTGAACTCGGAGAGATCTCCAGTTATCCGCCGGGATACAAGGAGAATGCGGGAATCTTCTGTCACAACAATCCCTGGATCGTCTGTGCGGAAGCAGAACTCGGACACGGGGCGCGCGCTTTTGAAGTCTATCGCCGCACGTGCCCGGCGTATACGGAGGAGATCAGTGAGATCCACCGCACCGAACCGTATGTCTACAGCCAGACGATCGCGGGAAAGGATGCGCCGTCCTTCGGCGAAGCGAAGAACAGCTGGCTGACCGGAACAGCTGCCTGGACATTCGTCAGCATTTCGCAGGCGATCCTGGGAATCCGGCCGGATTACGACGGGCTGGTGATCGATCCCTGCGTTCCGGCTTCCTGCAAAGGATTTACGGCGGTGCGCCGGTTCCGGGGCGCTGTTTATGAGATCACCGTGAAGAATCCGGACGGTACCGAACACGGCGTCCGGTCGGTCACGGCAGGGGGACAGAAGATCGAGGGCAATAAAGTGCCGGTATTTCCGGCAGGAGAGCATGTAAAAATCGAAGTGGTGATGTGACACGGAGGGAATGAGAGAACAGGCGGATGCACCGGCTCTCATTCCCGTTGACTTGCCTGTGCGGGTGTTGTACACTCGAAGCGGCAGCATACTGCCGGGAGGAGAAAGGAAGATGAAAAAGTACATTTGGATGATCCTGACGGCGGCGCTGTTCTGCATGCTTCCCGCGCCGGGAAACATCTATGCTTCGGGCGCGGTAAGCACCGAGGCGCAGGCGGAAGAAACACAGGCACAGACAGCGCAGGACGGATTCCGCGTCAAAAAGGGGAAGACCTATTATTACCGTAACGGAAAAAAAGTAAAAAAAACGTGGATCGAAGAGGATGGAAAGCAGTACTATTTCGATAAAAAGGGACGGATGGTCACCGGAAAGGTGAAGACAAAGAAGACGATGTATTATTTTGATGAGAACGGCGTCTTCCTCCGCAAGATCAGTCTCAAAAAGAAAATGATCGCGCTCACCTATGACGACGGTCCTTCGGCTTACACGCCGATCATCGTAAACGAGCTGAAGAAGGTCGGCGGAAGAGCGACCTTCTTTGTCGTCGGCAACAGAGTGAATTCCTATAAAAAGCAGATGAAGGCGGCTTTCCGCGCGGGCTGTGAGATCGGCAACCATTCCTGGGATCACGCGAATCTCAGCAAGCTCAGTGCGGCAGGCATCAAAAGCCAGATCAGCCGGACGAATGCTGCCGTGAAAAAGGTGACAGGCGTGAAGCCTGCCGTCATGAGACCGCCGTACGGTGCCAATAACAGCCGGGTAAAGAGCACGGTCGGCATGCCGCTCATTACCTGGAATGTGGATACGCTGGACTGGAAGACGAGAAGCACATCCGCCACGGTCTCTCATGTGAAGAACCACTGCGGAGACGGCAGCATCATTCTGATGCACGATATTCACAGGCCCACCGCCATGGCGGCAAAGACCATTATTCCCTGGCTCGCAAAGAAGGGATATCAGCTGGTCACCGTGAGCGAGCTGGCGGACTGCCGCGGCGGTATGAAGAATGGCGTCACCTATTCGTCCTTCAAAAAGAAGTAAAGGCTTGACTTTCGAATTCTACAGACTATACAATAGCTTCGTTTGCAGCAGATGCAGACGGAGCTTTTTTTGCGGATGAACTCTGAAGAAACGGCGGGAAGTACGATGCAGGATGAAAGACAGACGAAGCGGGAACTGAAGATGCTGACGGATCCGATCCCGAAGGTGACGCTGGAAATGGCAATCCCCACGATCATCGCATTTCTGATCACCTCCATCTATAATCTGGCGGACACTTTTTTCGTCAGCTCTCTCGGGACGAATGCCACGGCCGCCGTCAGCGTAAATGCTTCCCTGGATCAGATCATCATGATGGGCGGATCGGTCTTCGCGATCGGTGCCGCCAGCTATATTTCCAGACTTCTCGGCGCGCGGAAAAAGGAGAAGGCGGTCGAAGTGCTCTCGACCGTATGGTTCATCGCTTTCGCCTTCGGCATGCTGATCCTGCTCTTCGGCACGGTGTTCATGCGGCCGATGGTGAGAGTGCTTGGTGCGACCGAAACCTGTGAGACCTATGCCGTACAGTATGCAACGTATGTTCTTCTGGTGGCGCCGGTCATGGCGGCGAGCTTTGTTATGAACCAGTGCCTGCGCGCGGAGGGCAGTGCGCTTTATTCCATGATCGGCATGGGATTCGGCGGCGTGCTGAACTGCTTCCTTGATCCGATCTTTATTTTCGGTCTGGGACTCGGCGTTACCGGCGCTTCGATGGCGACAGCCATTTCCAAACTGGTCAGCTTTCTGATCCTGATCGTGCCTTATGTCCGGGGCAGCAGCATGCTGAAGATCAGCATCCGGAGATTCCGGCCGGAAAAGCGGATGCTGTATGAAGTGATCAGCGTCGGATCCTCTTCGCTTCTGCGGAACGGTTTGGCCGTCATTTCCGCGATCGTGCTCAATCATATCGCCGGCGGGATCTCGGATTCGGTGCTCGCGGGCATCGGTGTCTCCAACAGGATCATGATGTTCCCGTTCGGCATCATCCTGGGATTCGGCTCGGGATATCAGCCGGTGGCCGGTTTCAACTGGGGCGCGGAACGATATGACCGTGTCCGGGAATGCTACGGCTTTGCCTGTAAGTTCTCAATCATCGGATCAGCAGTCATGGGACTGGCGATCGCACTGCTTGCGGTGCCGATCATCCGTCTGTTCTCTGCAGTCGACCCGCATATGCAGCAGATCGGCGCCCTGTGCATCCGGCTGCAGTGCATCGTGCTTCCGATCCATGCCTGGGTGGCCATGGTGAATATGCTCTGCGCCAGCCTCGGCTATGCGGGCTACGCTGTTATTCTTGCCACGGCCAGACAGGGAACCTGTTTCTTCCCGATCGTTTATCCGCTTGCATGGGCGTTCGGCGGAAACGGGGCCGCGGGGACGCAGGCGGTCGCGGATCTTCTGACGATCATCCCGGCAGCCATCATTATCAGGAAAATGCTGGCGATCATTGCCGGAAGAGAAGCAGCCATGTCCCGTGCAGAGGAAATTGGCGGCTGAAAGTTTTCATGTGGTAAAATACAGCGCTCCGTGGTATAATCATTTTTTGATAACAGACAACAGCATTTCAGGCGGACACGCCTTCGGAGGATAAATTTATGGAAAACGAAAATGAAGTAAGAAATCCGCATGTGATCCATGAGGTGGAAGAGTCCGGCCAGGTCATGGTGGAGGATGATGTCATCGCCGTCATCGCCGCGCTGGCTGCTGCGGATGTGGAGGGCGTGGATTCCCTCGGAGACAACTATAAGAGAGACAAGATCGCAAAACTCGGCCGCGGCGCCCTGAAAAAATGCGTCAAAGTCGATGTGAAGGAAGATACCGTGAAGGTGTATCTGGGCATCAATATCTGCTTCGGATTCAGTATCCCGAAGGTAACGAAGAAGGTGCAGGAGCATGTCGCGGAAGCGATCGAAATGATGACCGGCTATCAGACGTCAAGAGTGAATATCAAGATCTGCGGCGTGAGCATGAAAGAGGATTAAGGGATCATATGACCAGAAGTGAGATGCGGGAGCAGGTGTTCAAGGAGCTGTTCCTGATAATGTTTTATAAAGAGGATGAGATCGACGGGCAGTGCGAGATCTATAAGGACAATCTTTCGGAGCTTTCCGAGGCGGACCGGGACGAGATCGGCGAAAGAGTCAAAGCGGTGATCCCGCATATTCCGGAACTGGACGCTGCCATCGATTCGGTCTCCGAGGGCTGGAGAGTGAAGCGGATGGGAAAGGTAGAGCTTTCCATCCTGCGTCTGGCCGCCTATGAAATGAAGTATGACGACCAGGTGCCGGTGCGCGTGGCGATCAATGAAGCTGTCGAGCTGACCAAGACCTACGGCGGCGAGGAATCCTTCGCCTTCGTCAACGCGATCCTCGGCAAGCTTGCCAAAAAGTGGGGAGAATAGTGGAAAGTATGCATGGTTCTGCCTTCACGGTCGGGCAGGTCAATTCTTATATTAAAAATCTTCTGACACGAGACTTCTTGCTGCGGCAGATCGCCGTTAAGGGAGAAGTCTCAAATTGTAAATACCATCCTTCGGGCCATATCTATTTTACGCTGAAGGACAGGACCGGTACGCTTTCCGCGGTGATGTTTGCGGGAAACAGAGAGGGACTTTCCTTTACGATGAAGGAAGGCATGAGCGTACTGGTGACGGGCAGTATCTCGGTGTATGAAAGATCCGGCAGCTACCAGCTGTATGCGAAGCGGATCATCCAGGACGGGATCGGCGACCTGTATGCGCAGTTCGAGGAACTGAAGAAGAAGCTGCAGGCAGCCGGATTGTTCGACGAACAGTTCAAGCGGCCGGTGCCGAAGTATGCAAAGCGGATCGGGATCGTGACGGCCTCTACCGGGGCAGCGATCCGGGATATCGTGAATATCGCTTCGAGGCGCAATCCGTTCGCGCAGCTGATCCTGTATCCGGCGATCGTGCAGGGCGATGCGGCAGCGCCGTCTGTCGCGGCCGGGATCGAAGCGCTTGATCAGCTGGGCGTGGATGTGATCATTGCCGGCAGAGGCGGCGGATCGATCGAGGATCTGTGGGCTTTCAACACGGAAATGGTGGCCTGGGCGATCTTTAACTGCAGCACGCCGGTGATCTCGGCAGTCGGACATGAGACGGATTTTACGATCGCGGATTTTG
>DFKM01000219.1 GCA_002373555.1 Lachnospiraceae bacterium UBA3645 | reverse complement strand
GACCGCTGGTGGATGGAGGTGCCCTACAATGGCGAGCAGCAGGAGCAGTACAAGCGTCACCTACTGGTGCCCTGCACCTATGCCGACTACGAGCAGGCACAGCGCAACGAGGTGCCCGAACTCTGGTGGAAATATTATCAGCGAGTGAATTGAACCCCTTTTTATTAACGTTATAGATCTATACTTATGAAAAAAATTACCAAGATTTTAGCAGCTATGGCCGTTACCGGCGTCTTTCTGACTGGATGTTCCAAGCAGACTTATTATCAGGTCTATCAGACGCTGCCCAACAACGCCGAGCAGTGCCAGATGAAGGATGGCTATCTTACCCATGAAGATGCCAATTGCATCGTGCGCTATTTCTTCTTTGCCCAAGAAGGCGATGCCGGATTCTGGATTACCAACAAGACCGATTCCGTAATGTATGTCGACCTGACCGAGAGCTTCTTCGTGCTCAACGGCAATGCCAACGACTATTACAAGGCCCGTGAATGGACCCAGACCAAATCGCAGACCACGGCCAGCTCCAAGAAGGAGAAAGGAAAAAAGTCTGTCGACGTCTCGTCGACGGCCAGCTCCACCTCTACCAACGCCACCTCGTCGACCGAGCGTTCCATCGTGGTTGTCCCTCCCCATGCTACCAAATATGTCTCCGAATACCATATCCTCTCTGCCGTCAGCGAGCTTTGTGGTGTCAAAGACACGCCGCGCAAGGGCAAGTCTGCCGGCACCTCCTTCACGCAGGAGACAAGTCCCGTCACTTTCGGCAACTACATCACCTACAAGATTGGCGTGCACGGCAAGAAGGTGCATGTTGACGACAATTTCTATGTGTCGCAGATTATCAATGTGAACAAAGGTTCCATGTTTGAAACGGTCCGCGAGAAAGACGCCTGCGGCAAAGAGAAAGGCGAAAAAGTGGAGCGTATGCTTTATTCCACGGCCGACCGCTTCTTCTTGACCTATAAGAAATAATATACGCCAAGCTCAAAATATAGATATAGACACTGCCAGGGTTCGCCGCGCTGCTGCGGTAGCCGGCGAACCTTAGCGGAATTCAACAAACCTTCAGGCTTCAGCGTCTCTGAGATCTCAGAACAGAAAACCTTTTAACATCAAAAAAATACAATTAATCAATTAACAGCCAGAGGGGGTGCCCAACCAGCCGGACCGTCCCGGCAGGGCTGAGAACAGACCCTTTGAACCTGATCCGGGTAATACCGGCGATAGGGACGCAGAGTACTGTCTTTGTCATATGCATTGCATGCGGCAGACAGATTTCCGAGCATCATTGCCTCCTTGCAGAAAAAGGAGGTATTTTTTATGTTTGTTACACCTGATGGCGGGCTGACGACCGCCGGATACGCCGCATTTATCATTGCCGGGATCGCTGCTGTGATCATCGGTTCGGTCCTTGCCGGAAAGTTCACAAGGAAACAGAAGTTCACGCCGAAACAGCTCGCTTTCTGCGGCATGGGCATTGCCCTGGCCTTTGTCACTTCTTACATCCAGCTGATCAAGCTGCCCTTCGGCGGCGCTGTCACACTGCTCTCCATGCTGTTCATCGTTCTGATCGCGAACTGGTACGGCGCCGGGACCGGCATTCTGGTCGGCCTGGCCTATGGAATCCTGCAGTTCATTCAGGAACCGTATTTCCTGACTTTTTTCCAGGTCTGCTGTGATTATCTGCTCGCATTTGGCGCGCTCGGCATCGCCGGATTTTTCGCGAACAGAAAGAACGGTCTGACGATCGGCTATATTGCCGGCGTGATCGGCCGTGGTGTATTCGCCAGCATGGCAGGATATTTCTACTGGATGTCCTATATGCCGGAGAATTTCCCGAAGGCTCTGGCCCCGGTCTATCCGATCGTCTATAACTTCATGTATCTCGGTCTGGAAGCCGTGCTGACACTGATCGTGATCAACATCCCCGCCATGAAGAATGCGCTTGCACAGGTTCGCAGACTGGCTGTGGAGTGAGCGGACTATGTAAACCAACCGTAGATTGTTTCCCGCACGGATTCATGGTATCTTGTATGCGGGAGGTGCATACAGGTGAAAAATAGAACATTCGGAACCTTTATACGCTCCCTCCGGAGACAGAACGGGATGACCCAGGCCGCGCTCGCCGACAGGCTCGGCGTCACGGACAAGGCTGTTTCGAAATGGGAGCGTGATGTTTCTTATCCGGACATAACCCTGATCCCGAGACTGGCGGATCTTCTGGGTGTGACGGCCAACGATCTGCTTGGCGAGAGCGTCAATGACGGGCAGCCGTCCAGACTTTTAAAGATCTTTGAAATGTCGCACGATATCCGTACACCGCTGCATATGATCCTCGGCTGTGTGGATCTGGCGGAGCGCAATAAGCATGACGAAGCAAAGCTCGGACGGTATCTGGAGAGCATACGGATCTCGGGAGAATACCTGCTGCGGTCAATTGATGAACTGATGCGCGTCACCTATAGGGACAGCGGAGAGACTCTGGTCAGAGGCTATCCGTCCAATGTGCATGAGCTGGGAGAATATCTTGGCGAGCGTGCCGGCAAGACAGGCAGCGAGCGTATACCTTATGATTTTTCCGGAAAACGTGTCCTGGTCGCAGAGGATATCCGGCTGAACCGCGAGATCGCCGGTGAGATCCTGGGACAGACCGGCGTGCTGGTCGAGTTCGCCGAGAACGGCGCTGTCTGCGTGCAGATGGTGGAAGAGGCCCCGGCAGGCTATTATGATCTGATCCTGATGGATATCATGATGCCGGATATGGACGGGATCGAGGCGACGAGAAGGATCCGACAGATGACTGATCCGGCAAAGGCATCCACGCCGATCGTAGCCATGAGCGCGAATGTCTATGATAAAGACAGGAGTGCGGCGCTTGATGCGGGAATGAATGCATTCGCCGAAAAGCCGATCTTTATCGACAGGCTTTTCGAGACCATGAAGCAATATCTGTACGGAGAATTCTGATTGTTCGGGTCGTGGTGTCTGGTCTCCGGCGGATAAAAATAAAGACGTCTCTTACGGGAGTGATTACCCGGAGAGACGTCTTTTGCATTTATACCGGTCGCAGCGGACAGATTCCTGACAGGGGCGTCATTTCTGACTTTCCCAGTCTGCGGGATATACGAAGTAGGCGAATCTTGTGTAGCCGGGAGAGCGGAAATGGATCGCTGTGTTCTTCGGGATGTGCAGGATATCGCCGGCGCTTCCCGAGATCACGCGGCCGTCCACTTCGATCTCCAGCGTTCCTTCGATGATGTAATCAAATTCGTCATAGGTGAGCGTCCAGGGAAAATCCGCATGGTCGACTTCCATGATGCCGGCGCCGATGCGGGGCGATTCCTCGAGCGTGACGATGTCTTTCAGGCGCACGTCATTCCGTCCCTGGAAAGGCTCGCATTTTACGGATTGCGCGGCGACTTTCAGAACACCGCTGGGATCCTTCTGTTTTAAAGGATCGGATTCCGCAAGACGCTGCATGACCGATCTGGTGACTGCCTGGATCAGCTGTTCCATTTCTCTGCTGTCATATGCCATTGCTTTCTGTACGGGACGGATACCCACAGGATATCTGTTCCATCCTTTCTCCGGAAACTTCCGGTCTGTTCAGCATTATTGTATAATGAAATAACGGAAAAATCCATAGGATGCGGCAAACTTATTTGCACTATCTTATCATCTTTTGCAAAAAGCATTGTGAAATCCGGACTGCAGATATATAATATCGTCATATGGAAGCATTGAAAGATCCGTTTTCAAAGAAAGGGGTAAAGAAATTGGCAACAAAGTATATTCGTTTCGGCAACATGATGCCTACGGAAGAACAGAAAGCACGTCCTTATCTGATCGACAGGGATCCTTTTCAGATCGCCGGAAATCTGTATTATGTGGGCAATCTGTGGTGCGCATCCCACCTGATCGATACCGGTGACGGGCTGCTTCTTCTGGATGTTCCGGCCGCATCGGGATATCCGGGACTGCTGATCAACATTCAGAAGCTGGGCTTTAATATCTGTGATCTGAAGTGGATCGTCTGCTCGCATGCACATACCGATCATTACGGCTGCATTCAGGCGCTGGTCGCCAGAACGGGCGCAAAGACTTACATGGGCAGAGTCGATACGGAAGATATGCTTGCAAATCCCGAGCGGACGAAGAGACTGGATGCAGGTCTCGGCCCGTACAATGAGCCCTTTACACCCGATGTCATGCTGGAAGACGGCGATGTACTGGAGTTCGGCAATGTGAAGATGAAATGCGTGCTGACGCCCGGACATACCATCGGCGTCATGTCCCATTTCTGGGAGATGGATGTGGACGGCGAGACGCTCCGTGTCGGTATCTACGGCGGTTCCGGCTACGGTTCTCTTTCCACAGAAGGCCTGAAGAAGTTCGGACAGCCGCTCTCCATGCAGCGCGTTTTCGTGGAATCCATCGAGAAGGTATGGGATGAGAAGGTCGACATCATGCTCGGTAACCATCCTTTCCACAGCGATGAATATCAGAAGAACGAACGCAGGAAGAAAGGCGAAGCCGGCAATCCCTTTATCGATCCGACCGAATGGCACAGATATCTTACGGAACTGCGCACGGGATTCGAAGATTTCCTGAACTTCACTCCCGAACAGGGCGCGGCTATGTTCGCAGAGACCCATCTGATGGAATATTATGAGGGCGTATTTGACGATTGAAGATGAATACCGGTGCTGCCGCCTCTGCCCGCGAAACTGCGGAGCAGACCGGCTGCACGGTATATACGGTGCCTGCGGCATGGGTGCAGAGATCACTGCAGCCCGTGCTGCTTTGCACTTCTGGGAAGAACCGTGCATTTCCGGGAAGGAAGGATCCGGGACGGTCTTTTTCTCGGGATGTCCGCTGGGATGTGTGTTCTGCCAGAACCGGGAGATCTCGGGAAATCATGCCGGGCGGGTGATCGATACGGACCGGCTTGCAGATATTTTTCTGGAATTGCAGGAACAGAAGGCCAACAATATCAACCTTGTGACCGCAGTGCATTATGTACCGTCCGTCGTGAAAGCACTGGAGTCGGCAAAGAAAAAAGGACTCGGGATACCCGTTGTTTATAACAGCAGCGGATATGAATCTGTCAGGACGCTGCAGATGCTGGACGGCCTGGTCGACATATGGCTTCCGGATTTCAAATATATCGATCCGGAACCTGCGGCCAGGTACTCGAGATGTCCGGATTATCCGGAACGGGCGAAGGAAGCGCTGGCGGAAATGGTGCGGCAGGCGGGTGTGCCGGTGTTTGATGACCGCGGCATGATGAAGCGCGGGGTGATCGTCAGACACCTGGTGCTGCCGGGGCAGACCGGAAATGCAAAGAGAGTGATCCGGTATCTCCATGTCACGTATGGAAACAGGATTTATATCAGCATCATGAATCAGTATACACCGATGCCGGGGATCGGAGAGAAGTATCCGGAACTGGCAGGCCGGGTTAGTGAGCAGGCCTATGAAAAGGTGCTGGATTTCGCTGCCAGGATCGGCGTGGAGAAGGGGTTCCGCCAGGAGGGCGGAACATATCTGGAGAGTTTTATCCCTGCATTTGATCTGCAGGGGATATGAAGACGAAACAGCGGACAGCCCATGGGGACAGGTTCTGCGGGTTATCGGAAATAACCCGCGGAACCTGTCCCCATGGGCTGTCCGCTGTTTCATCAGTCTTCTATATACCAGAGATTCGATGTGTCATATTGGGATGGCAGCGCGACCCAGTTGCCGGCGGATTCTTCGATCCACCAGCCTTCGGCATCGTGCTCCATCCAGCCGAAATCACCGTAGTCCGAGGAGATCCCTTCATACCAGTACTGCCAGACAGCCGGATCGACATCCGTATTATACCAAACCCAGCATTCCGTGGAGGCATCGTAATAGCTTCCGGTCTCATCGTCCCAGACAAGTTCCTTGTCGTTTGCGGAACCGTTTTCCGTATAAGCATGATCGGAAGTCTGCGTAAGAACAATGCTGTCATCGGCTGTATTCGTAATCGTCTGGCCGCTGTCATAGGATTCTTCATCGTTGGAAAGCGTACTTCCATATATTCCGAGTCCCACCAGCACGGCAATGACAATGAGGATCGTTTTCAGATGACTGCGCTTTCTGGTACCGCCCTGGCGGGTAACCTCGGGCGAATAGGGAATCCGGCCTTCCGTGCTGTCATATTCGTCCAGCTCCGAAGAGATGGACATCGGCGCACCGCAGGCCGGACACTGCAGGGCTTTGTTCGCCGTTTCTTCCGAGGTCAGATCAAGAACGGTTTCCTGACCGCAATACTGACACTTGCAGACGACATTTTCGAACTTGCCGTTTTTTTCGAAGGAAACATTGTCGTAGCGGCGGCCGTTCTCATCATAATAGCCCTTCTCATAATACGTACCGGTCTCCGAATCCGTCCAGGCAACAGGATAGAAGATGTAGTCATGCCGACGGCCGTAATGGTAGGAGGGGCTGCCGGAACCGGTCGGACGATATCCCTTCGGCTGGTTGAATCTCGGCTTCATGGGCCGGGTGACGGAACGGCTTGTCCGGCTGGTGGAGGAATGTCCGGACGGTCCGCGGGAGAAGAGCGCACCGCCGGCTAGTCCGGTGCCGGCCGCACGGGATGTACGGGAAAAGCTGCCGGTGGAGCGGGAGGCGGAGCTGCGGGATGAACTGAATGAACTGCGCGAACCGGAACTTCTCGAGCTTGAAGAATGTGAACTTGAACTTCTGGAGCTGGAACTGCGCGAACTTGAACTGCGCGAGCTCGAGCTGCGCGAACTGGAACTTCTCGAACTGGAACTGTGTCCTCTGGGCGGCATAATCGTACCTCGTTCTTTCTCGTTGGGAAACCGGATCGGTCAGAAATGCATCGATGTCTTTGCTTTTATTATACAAAAGTCCGGGAAATAGGCAACTTCTTTGTCCTGATCAGAAATCAGATAAAGGATCACGGCGGACAGCCGAATTAGACGGACCCAAAAGTAAGTGTTGACAGACTAAGATTAGAGATGTATAATCCGCTATGGTTAGTTAATACTAATATAAAGTAGAGGAAACTAAATGAGCCGCGATGTACTGGAACTAGCAAACAGCATGGACCGACAGGGACTGGAATGGCAGACCGCCGTGCAGTGCGCACCGCTGATCACAGGTCTGAAAGTATCGAATCTGATGATGCTCCCCGCTTCCTGTGAGAATTCGCTTTTAAATCTCCTTGCGGAAACGGATATCACCTGCTTTGAACTTGGCCGAATGGGAAACAGAGTGTCGCTGCTGCTGTACAGGGAAGCCGATCTGGAGGCCTGCCTGATGCAGGAGGCGAATCTCCGGATCCTGCGCGAAGAAGGTTATACGGGATGTTCTGTTTCCGGGATTCTGACCGAACTGGCGAACAGATATGCGGAATGCAGGAACGGCAGATGCGTTTTTCCGCATGAAATGGGTGTTTTTCTCGGCTATCCGGAAGAGGACGTGCGCGGTTTCATCAGGAACCGGGGCCAGCATTTCCTCATGGCCGGTTACTGGAAGGTATATGCAGATGCCGAAGCGAAGAAAAAGCTGTTTGATGCATACAACAGAGCGAGCGATACAATGATCCGGCTTCTGCATGCCGGGAGGAGTCTTCCGGAGATCATCCGTCTCTATAAAAAGAAACGGGACAGATACGCCGGAACAGCAGCATGATCAAAACGGATAATACTCTGCAAAGAGTTATCAAAGAAGATATACAGTCCAAGGAGGATATGGAAAATGAAAGTTGCATACTGGTCACAGGGCGGAAATACACAGGCCATGGCGGAAGCTGTCGCAGAAGGAATTCAGGCAGCCGGCAAGGAAGCCGAGCTTCTGGATATGGAAAATATTTCCGCTGCAGATCTTGCGGGAGAAGCTGTTCTGGCGCTTGGCTGCCCGGCCATGGGCGATGAAGTGCTTGAAGAGTCTGTCGTGGAACCGCTCTTCACAGAACTGGAAGGATCTCTCGCGGGCAAGAAGGTCGCTCTGTTCGGATCCTACGGCTGGGGAGACGGCCAGTGGATGCGTGACTGGGTCGAGCGTACAGCGAATGCCGGAGCCGCAGTGATCGGCGGGGAAGGCCTGATCGCGAATGAATATCCGGACGATGATGCGCTGGAGGCATGCAGAGCGCTCGGCAAGGCCATGGCGGAAGCCTGATCCGGACACGGGAGCAATTATTATAAAACGTTTACTGTTCACCACAGCTTGGACGCGCAGGGCGCCAGGAGGTATCTATGAGCGTAGTCATTGTCGGCGGCCATGACAGAATGGTCAGCCAATATAAGAAAATCTGCAAATCGCACAACTGCAAAGCGAAGGTCTTTACGCAGATGGCAGCCAATCTGTCCGCGCAGATCGGTTCGCCGGACCTGCTGATCCTGTTTACCAACACGGTCTCTCACAAGATGGTCAAATGCGCATTGTCCGATATGGACAAAACGCGTACGAACATCGTGAGATGTCACACCAGCAGCGGCACCGCGCTGAACGAGATCCTGGAGGAGGCTCTGCAGGCGGGCTGATATTCGAATCATCTGAATCCGGAAAGACTGCCGTTTGCCGGCAGTCTTTTTGCTTGCGCATTATTCCCGATAAGTGTAAAATAGCACAAACGATTACGGAGGTTGTTATGGGAAGGCTTTTATATCTGGAATGTGAATCCGGTATCAGCGGGGATATGACAGTGGCAGCGCTTCTGGATCTCGGCGGAAATGAAGAAAAACTGAAGGCAGCGCTTGCTTCGCTGCCGCTTTCGGGATATGAGATCAGGATCAGCAGAAAGAGCAAAGCGGGACTGGACTGCTGCGATTTTGACGTGATCCTGGACCATGACCACGAGAATCATGATCATGATATGGAATATCTGTATGGGCACGAGAACGAAGAGCATGAGCACGACCATGAGCACCATCACGACCATGAGCACCATCATGATCACGAGCATCATCATGACCACGAGCATCACCATCATCACCATGAGCACCGCGGCGTGAAGGAGATCTTTGACATCATTGATGCAGGAGATCTTACGCCCGGCGCAAACGCACTTGCAAAGAAGATCTTCATGATCGTTGCACGGGCGGAGAGCAAAGCCCACGGGAAACCGGTCGAGGAAGTGCATTTTCATGAAGTCGGTGCAGTGGATTCGATTGTCGATGTCGTAGCTGCGGCTGTTCTGTTTGACGATCTCGGAATAGAAGATGTCATCGTTACGGGACTCTGCGAAGGTCACGGAACGGTCCGGTGTCAGCACGGCATCATTCCCGTACCGGTGCCGGCGGTCGCGAATATTGCTGAAGCGGAAGGCCTGAAACTGATCCCCGTGAATGTCCGGGGCGAACTGGTGACGCCGACCGGCGCGGCGATCGCAGCCGCTGTCAGAACATGTGATCAGCTGCCGGAGGCATACCGGATCCTGAAGACCGGTCTCGGCGCCGGCAAACGCGAGTATAACAGACCCGGATTTGTGAGAGCTTTTGTGATTGACGCGGATGACAATGCTGCGTCCGGAACGGCGCAGGGCGATACGATCGTCAAGCTGGAAAGCAATCTGGACGACTGCTCCGGTGAATTTCTGGGATATCTGATGGAGAAGCTGATGAAAGCCGGCGCCCGGGATGTGCATTTCACGCCTGTCTTCATGAAGAAGAACCGTCCGGGATATCAGATCAATGTGATCTGTGATGAAGCTGTCTGCGGGAAGCTTCAAAACATCATTTTCGCGGAAACGACCACGATCGGCATCCGCAGGATGACCATGCAGCGCACGGTTATGGTTCGCAGAACGGAGACAGTAGATACGCCGTACGGGCCTGTACGGGTGAAGATATGCTCTATTGATGGAATTGAGAAGGCTTATCCGGAATATGAAGACCTGAAAGCCATTGCGGAAAGAGAAGGAATTCCGCTGCAGGACCTCTACAGAATGCTGAATAAGTAAAAAAAGACGGGCATCTCCTCCCATGGATCATGGATGAGATGCCCGTTCTTTGATAACGGGAGACGAGCGGTTCAGATCGTCGGTATGGCAAATTTGGACAGCTTATCCATGATGGAATCGACGCCTCCGTCAGGAGAAGCATGTTCCGCAGCGTCTATCTTATCCCGCAGCTCCATCATCTTGCGGTCGGTCTGGGCGATGACATCCGCGCATTCGGTCAGTTCCTGTACGATCTCGGATTCGTTCGGGATCGATTTTTTGTATTTGAGCTGATGCTCGACACTGGCCCAGAAGTCCATGGCGAT
>DFKM01000015.1 GCA_002373555.1 Lachnospiraceae bacterium UBA3645 | reverse complement strand
CGTAATTCTTTTGACAGTTGCATTTTTTCCATAGGTTTGGTAAATTATTGTCGGAACGGTTAAACACGGCAAACCCGAACAGGACGACGCCGTGCCGGGAAGGAGAGAATATGAAGTCAAGAATCGACAGAGCAGTAGATGAAATGAAGAAGGCCGGTCTCAAACAGCTTCTGGTATCGGATCCCAAGAGCATCCGGTATCTGACCGGTATTTATCACGAGCCTTTTGAAAGAATGTTTTTCTTCCTCTTAAGAGATAACGGGGAGCATGTGTTCTTCCTGAATCATCTCTTCTTTATCGGCCCGACCGGATTTCATGAAGTCAGATACAGCGATATGGATGATCAGATGAGCATGCTGGTCGAACAGATCGATGAGAATGAAGTGCTGGGCGTGGATAAGGTGATGACCGCCAGATTCCTGGTCCCGCTGCAGGAGCGCATGCCGAATCTGAAGACCGTCATCGGATCCGACTGTGTGGACAACTGCCGTGCGGTCAAGGATGCGGAGGAGATCGCGATCATGAAACGCTCTTCCGAGATCAATGATCTGGTCATGGAGCGAGCGATCAGACACGCAGCAGTCGGCATGTCTGAAAAAGAGCTGGCGGATTATATTGATGAACAGTATGCGGCGGAGGGCGTGGTTCCCTGCTTTACCACGATCGTCTGCTACGGAGAGAATGCTGCGGATTCCCATCATGTTCCCAGCGCTGATGTGAAGCTGAAGGAAGGACAGTGCGTCCTGATCGACATGGGCTGCATTTATAAGAACTACTGCTCGGATATGACCAGAACGTTCTATATGCATTCCGTGGATGACGAACAGGCGAAGATCTATGAGATCGTAAGAGAAGCCCAGCAGGCAGCCTGCGATGCCGTAAAGCCCGGCGTGAAGATGAGCGAGATCTACGCGGTCTGCCGTAAAGTGATCGACGATTCCGGCTACGGAAAGTACTGGACGATCCGTCTGGGACACTTCATCGGCCAGGAAGACCATGAGAAAGGCGATGTCGGCCCGAATGACCATACGCCCGCAGCGCCCGGCATGATCTTCTCGATCGAGCCCGGCATCTATATCGAAGGCTTCACCGGCGTCCGGATCGAGGATCTGGTGCTGGTCACGGAAGACGGTTATGAAAATCTGAACGCGGTGGATAAGAAATTACTGGTGGTATAATGCTGATCAACAATACGGAGGGCGGCCTGCGGGAGCTGGCCGCCTCTTTAAACGGATGGAAGAACAGAGATGATACCTGCGGCGCCTATGCCGCGGCGGTGATGCTCGCGGGCCTGCAGGATTCGGAATATCCGGATCTGATCCCGGAAGCGATCCGGAAGCCCGGGGAAACCGACGGAACGAAGCTGGTGGCAGCGCTGACCGCCTGCATGCACGGCGCCAAGAGGACGCTCCCGTTCAACGTAAGCGCGGGCGTGAACCGTTTTATGAAAAAATATGCCCCGGAGTATGTGCAGTTAAGCATCCGGGCGCATTTCCGTCTGCTGCCCGGAAAAGATCTTTTAAAGGAAGAGTTCCGGAAAGGACATTTCTGCTGTCTGGGGATCGTGCGGTACCGGGGCAGCAGGTACGGCAATCACTGGGTGACGGCGTATGATCTCGCGGAGACGGAGAAAGGGATCGTGTATCTGGCGCATGACAACTGGGGCCATCCGGAGGCGGAGATCCCGGCACGCTGGGTGAACAGTGTGGTGTATATGAGATGAAACGGATGCAGGCGCCGGTTCTTCCTTCTTCAGAAAGGTGACAGCCGGCGGATTTTGTGATATTATCTTATTTTGTAGACTGCATGGATACCGAAGAACAGCTCGGAACAGGCATCATCAGATAAAGGAGAGACAGGAAATGAACACAGTAAAAGTCAGAAACATTGAGATCGGCGCAGGCATTCCGAAAGTGATCGTGCCCATCGTGGCGAAGGATGCGGACGGCATCGAAGCAAAGGGAAAAGAGCTTACGAATTACACGATGGATGTTGTCGAATGGCGCGTTGATTTCTACGATGATGTATTTGACATCGAAAAGACGGTCGCGACCGCTAAGAGACTCAGAGAGGCGCTCGGCGAAACCGTCATCCTCTTTACCTTCCGTACTAAGAAGGAAGGCGGAGAGAAGGAAATCGATATGGATACCTATACCGCCCTCAACAAGGCGCTGGCGGAATCCGGCTATGTCGATTTGGTGGATGTCGAAGTGTTCTCCGGTGATAATGTCGTCAAAGAAAATATTGAGAATATCCATGCGGCCGGAAAACTCGTCGTCGCCTCCAATCATGATTTCTTCAAGACACCTGATAAGGAAGACATCGTATCCAGACTGAAGAAGATGCAAGATATGGGCGCGGATATCCCGAAGATCGCGGTCATGCCGACAAGCGTGGCGGATGTCATCACACTACAGGCTGCGACCGATGAATTCGCACACGGGATCGGCGACCGTCCGATCATCACCATGAGCATGGGACCGAAGGGCGTCATCACCCGCCTTGCCGGAGAACTCTTCGGCAGCAGCATGACATTCGGCGCCGTCGGACAGGTTTCTGCACCTGGACAGATCCCGGTGGAGAAACTGCAGGCAGCGATGAACATCCTGCATGATGCGATCTGATAAAGCTGGTATAAGACTGAAGAGGGGGCTGTCGCACTAAGTGATTAGT
>DFKM01000153.1 GCA_002373555.1 Lachnospiraceae bacterium UBA3645 | reverse complement strand
TTCAACATCCTGCTGCAGGTGCTGGACGACGGCCGGATCACCGATTCGCAGGGCCGTACGGTAGACTTCAAGAACACGATCATTATCCTGACGAGCAACCTCGGTTCCTCCTATCTGCTGGAGGGTATTCAGGAGAACGGCGAGATCAGCGAAGAGGCGCTGGATGCCGTCGATGCGCTGCTGAAGAAGAGCTTCCGTCCGGAATTCCTGAACCGGCTCGATGAGATCGTGATCTATCATCCGCTGATGCGGGATCAGATCGCGAAGATCGTGGATCTGCAGGTCGCCAATCTGAACAAACGGCTGGAGGACAAGCGGCTGACCGTATCGCTTACGAAGGCTGCGAAGGATCAGGTGATTGAAGACGCCTATGATCCGAACTTCGGCGCAAGACCGATCAAACGGTATCTGCAGCGAAAGCTCGAGACAATGATCGCAAAGCGGATCATCGCAGGCGATATTTCAGAGAACACCGATATCGTGGTGGATGCCGCGAACGGCGAACTGTATATTCAGTAAACAGAAAGGACAGGGGCCGCCCCCTGTCCTTTTTTGCCTGCAAAAAACCCTCCCCTTCCGGGGAGGGTTTCACATCATTGATCAGAGAAGTTCCACGACGGATAATAGATATGCGGGAAGCCCCACAGACCCCCGTTTATTTTATGTATGCACTGCCAGCTTCTGCCGCTGACCGGCTTCACCGCCGTAAATGCGCTTCCCGGATCCGTGCTCTCATATGCATGGAACTCATGCGCACGCATTTCACATCCGGTCTCCGCATCCCGCAATGTAATATAGCCGAAACGCCCGGTCTTTCCCGCATAATATGCCTCTGCGTCCAGCAGTCCTGCCATCGGCCAGACGTTTCCGTCCATGTCTTTCAGCGTCTTATGCAGGTACAGGAAGCCGCCGCATTCCGCCATGATCGGAATCCCGGCTTCATGCGCGGTCCTGATTTCCTCCCGCATCGATGCGTTTCCCGACAATTCCTTACAGTACAGCTCCGGATATCCGCCCGGGAGAATGATCCGGCTGATCTTTTCCGGGAGATGCGCATCATGCAGCGGGGAGAAATAAACGATTTCTGCGCCGTGCTCCCGCAGCCAGTCCTCATTGTCCTCATACAGAAAGCAGAATGCTTCGTCTGCGGCGATGGCAATGCGTTCGCCGGACACCTGCATTCCCGCAGCTGCGGACTCCGGCTTCGTCTCCTGCGCCGCCCGAAGTTCCGGTGCATTTCCGGCGATCTCCAGGATCTTCTGAAGATCAAAACGTGCCCGGATCTTTTCTGCAAGAACAGACAGTTTTTTCTCCAGATCTGCGATCTCGCCCGGCAGCACAAGTCCCAGATGCCTGCTCTCCACCGCCAGGGCCGGATCCTTCGGCAGATGCCCGACCACCGGGAGATCCGTTTCCTCAAGGATGACTTCGGAAAGCTTCTCCGCCAGCCCGTCGGAAATATTGTTCAGGATCACGCCCGCAATACCGGCATCGGATCTGTACGATTTCAGGCCGCGGATCACCGGCACAATACTGACGCCGCAGCCGGCGCAGTCGACAGCCAGCAGTACCGGCGTGCGTGTGACAGCCGCGGTTTCATAGGTCGAAAGCGCGACAGAGGAACCGCCGATCCCGTCATAATAGCCCATGACGCCTTCCATCACAGTGATATCCGCATCCCGTCCGTGCCTGCACAGTGCGGCCTTCATCTGCTCCCGGCGCATCAGGAAGCCGTCGATATTCCGGCTTTTCACACCGAGCACCTTCTCGTGAAACAGCGGATCGATAAAATCCGGGCCGCACTTCATTCCGCGCACGGAAAGCCCGTCCTTCTTCAGGACTTTCATGAGGCCGCAGGTGATCAGCGTCTTTCCGCTCCCGCTTGCCGGTGCGGCGATCAGGATCCTGGGGACCGTTACCATATCAGCTCTCCTTCTTCATTCCGGCGTTCATCATCGTCGAACGCCGCCACCACGACCGGATTCAGGCCGGTCATCATGTGGTAGTCGCCGAGTTTCTTCGATCTGGCCGCAGTGATCTGCGTGATCTCATAATGGATCGGCGCATGCTCATTCAGATAATTGGTCAGTGCGCCGATGCTCTCCAGGGATACCGCGCTCACCACGATCCGCACTCTGGGATTCTTCATCCGCAGTTGTTCACAGATCTCGGCCATCCTGCCGCAGCTGCCGCCGATAAATGCATGCGTCGGCGCTGGCAGATCCGCCAGCGCTTCCGGCGCTTCTCCGGCGATCACTTCCAGATTCGTTACGCCGAAATGTCTTGCGTTCCGGCCGATCAGTTCCACCGCCGGCATCTTTTTCTCAATGGCGAGAACAAGTCCGCTCTCCGCCTGTCTGGCTGCTTCCACCGCCACGGATCCGGTCCCGGATCCGATATCATAGACGATCGCATCCTTTGTCAGCCGCAGTTTGGAGAGGACCACCGACCGGATCTCCTCTTTCGTCATCGGGACTTCCGCCCGCAGGAATGCGTCATCCGGGATGCCGTGGGTGACGACATAATTCTCCGCATCCGGATTCTCGATGATCAGTACGGTCAGGCCTGACGGCGCATTTTTCGAAAGCGCCGACAGTGTCGTTGCATATACCTTTTCATCCTCATAAGAAAGGTTCACGCCTACCCGGACGGTCAGATTTCCGTAGCCGAAATCCGTCAGCTGCGCGGCGGCCTCCGAGAGCGCCTTCCTGCTGCCGACCAGGGAAAATACCTTCTTATGTCTGCGGATCGCAGCGGCAAGATTTCCTTCCCGTCCGTGTGCACTGACCAGGCAGACATCCTCCCACGGGATCCTGCATTTCGCGCAGAAATACTGAACGGAGGAAATGCCGCAGATCAGCTCGACCTGTGCCTCCTGCATGCCGGCCAGCAGCTTCTTTGCGCCGGAATAAAAACCGACATCGCCCGACAGCACGATCGCGACTCTGCGGTATTCGGGATGTCTGTGAATGAACGGCAGGATCTCCTCGCTCTTATAGGATTCCAGTGCCGGCTTTCTGAAGGGCGCGAGCGACCGGATCAGCCTGGCGGAGCCGATCAGCACATCCGCTTCCGCGATCACATCCAGTGCTTCTTCGGTCAGCTGCGGCACAGCGCCCATGCCGGCGCCGATCAGCCAGATCTTCCGCTGCGAGACGGACATCGGCGTGATCTCCTTCACTTCATTCACAGCTTCCGGGCAGAGTTCGCGAACTGTATCCGCATAGCTTAATCCGCCCTCCTCTGCCGGTCTTCGGATCAGAATGATCTTTACGCCGGCCCGTTTTGCCGCTGCCAGCTTTTCCTGAAAACCGCCTTTATCCCCGGATTCTTTGGTGACCAGCCAGGAGACGGCATTCTCTTTCAGAAGGAGATAATTCGCATCCTCGGAAAAAGGGCCCTGCGCGGCGATGATATTCTTCCCGGAAAACCCGGCGTCCCTGCAGGCCGTGATTGATTCCGCTGTCGGCAGCACTCTGACCACGAATCTGTCCGCAGATCGCGGCACATCGGCAAATGCCTGCAGCTCCTTGCTGCCGGTCGTAATGAGCGCGTTCCCCTCATGTACCGCCAGAAAGGCAGCCGCATCCGCAGCTGTATCCACGATCGTAATGTCTCTGTCGCCGCAGATCTCTTCCTCCACAGAAGGCCGCAGCAGCCGGATGTATCTTGTCCCGGAAGCCGTACAGGCAGTTCTGATATTTTCGCTGACCGCAGCAGCATAAGGATGCGTGGCGTCCACCACGATGCTCCCTGCATTTTCCTTCATCAGCGCTTCCATCTCCGCTGCATTCATCCTTCCGGTACGGACATTTTCCTGCGGAACATCCTTCAGGACTTCCTCGCCGTATTCCGTTGCAACGCAGACCAGAACATCCTTTCCGTATCTGGTCAGCAGCTGTGCGAGCTGCCGCCCCTCCGATGTTCCAGCAAACAGTATGATCCTGCTCATTCTTCTCCCTCCGTTATACCTGATAACCGCGCGGCGTCACCATTCTGCCGCCTGCGATCCGCGTTGTCTGATCTCCTATGAAAACCGTTGTGAACATGTCCGGCTCGGTCTGCGAAAGCGCCGACAGCGTCAGTATTTCCGCGGCCTCACCGTCTCTGCCGATGTTCCGGGCAAGTCCGCACGGCGTATCCGCGGGCAGCTTTTTCAGCAGGATCTGACAGATCTCCTTCAGATATCCCCTGCGCGAATGGCTGCTGGGGTTATAGATCACGATCGGCATGTTCGCTTCCGCGAGCAGGGATACCCTGCGGGTGATCTCCTCCCACGGCGTCAGCCTGTCGCTCAGGCTGATCACCGCAAAATCATGGGAAAGCGGCGCGCCGAGAAGGGCGGCGCCGGATGTTGCCGCCGTGATCCCGGGCAGAATGCGGATCTGCACGTCCGGAAAATCCGCTGCCAGCTCCAGGATCGGACTGGCCATGCCGTAGACTCCCGCATCTCCCGAAGAGACCATGACGGTCTTCTTTCCTGCCGCCGCCTGCTCCAGGGCAGAGCGGCATCTGTCGATCTCCTTCATCATGCCGGAGGTGAAGAATTCCTTTCCCGGGAACTCTATTTTCAGCGGATCAACATAAGTGTCATAACCGACGATAAGATCCGCTGCTTCCAGCGCATGCTGTACTTCCGCCGTTCTCTTTTCCGGCGAACCCGGGCCCAGCCCCAGGACTGTCAGTTCTCCCAAAATGTCACCTCCGCAGGCGCGGCGCAGGCCGCTGCCGTCATGCCGCTGCCCACATGCTTTTTCATGAGCACCGTACCGTTTTCCGAACCGAGCACCGCCGCTCTTTCGCAGACATTATCCACGCCGGCAACACTCCTGACAAAGTCCGATGAAACAAAATCCCCTTCCGCCTGTGCAAGCGCCTCTGCTGTGAAAATCTCGAAAGGAACCTGCAGGCCCTCGGCCAGTTCGATCAGTGCCTTTTCATATTGTTTGATGTCAATGCTTGCGATCTTCGCAATGCTCTTTGTGAAAATGCCGTGCCGTTCAAGCGCAGCCGACGCCTCTCTCTGCAGCAGCGCCGGATCCGTATCCTTCCTGCAACCGATTCCCAGTGTCACACACTGCGGGATCAGGTGCAGCACATTCTCCTTCTCCGGAAACAGATTCCGGGCGGAGACCGAGATCAGGATGCCCTTCCAGGCATGCGCTTCCGTCTCGTCTGTTCTTTGCAGACACCCCGGAAGATCTCCATTGACAGTAATATATTCATCTGCGAAAAAGCCGACCGGTTGCTCCGCCAGGACCGCCGCCGAAACGGCCTTCGCTGCCTCCAGCGAAGCAATGAACAGCCCGTTCTTCTTTGCCCAGGTATCCACCGAAAAGGTATGCCGCACATCCGTAGCGGTCGTGATCACAGGGACAGCGCCCAGCTTGCCGGCAATCAGCGATGCATATTCATTGGCGCCGCCGAGATGCCCCGAAAGGATCGGGATCACGAAATGTGCACCTTCATCGATCACAAGCACGGCCGGATCTGTATCCTTCGATTTTATGTTCGGTGCGATCAGGCGAACGGCGATGCCGGCCGCGCCGACAAAGATCAGGAGATCGTCTTCCGCAAAATGTTTTTGTACCCACACCCGCAGCGGCTCGTCAAGCGCAGCCTGATCCAGCTGTTCTGCAAATCCGGGCATGCAGATCGTAACAGCGGACAGTTCCGGGCAGAGCCGCTTGATTTCTGCGGCCGTTTCCCCGCCTTTCAGTGTAAAACTCAGAATAAATGATTTCATCGCTGATCCTTCCCTGCATGCGCCTTCCGGAACCCGGTCTCAAACCCCGCATCATACAGCTTCGACTTCGGTGCTTCCTCGCCCAGCACGGCGCCGACCATGATCAGCGCCGTGCCTGTAATCCCCGAAGCCTCGCCGGCCTCCGCAAGCGATCCCACCGTGCAGCGGATGATCCGCTCATCCTCCCACGTTGCCTTGTAAACGATCGCCGCCGGCGTATCTTCCGCATAGCCTGTCAGCAGCTGCTCCCGGCATTCCATCCATTTCCCCGCCGAAAGGAACAGCACCATCGTCGCCTGATGCGCTGCAAAAGAACCGATGCTCTCCGCTTCCGGTACCGGCGTCCGCCCCGCCGCTCTCGTAATGATCACGCTCTGGCTGATCCCCGGCTTTGTATATTCCTGATTCATTACCGCGGCTGCTGCCACAAATGAGCTCACGCCCGGGCAAACATCATATCGGATCCCCTGCAGATCAAGTTCATGCATCTGCTCCGCGATCGCCCCGTAAATCGACGGATCGCCGGTATGCAGCCGGACTGTCATCTTTCCTTCGCTTTCCGCTTTCCGGATCACGGC
Organism: Lachnospiraceae bacterium UBA3645; assembly: GCA_002373555.1. Taxonomy (GTDB): domain Bacteria; phylum Bacillota; class Clostridia; order Lachnospirales; family Lachnospiraceae; genus UBA3305. Next base: position 16,145 of record DFKM01000153.1, on the reverse strand, counting down.
CGTCGTTTCCTCCAGCGTCATATACGCGCTGTTGTGGATCTCACACGACGGACCGGCATACGCCAGCAGCTGCGGATTCACAAGAGAACCCGCATAGATGATCACATCCGCTTCTTCGATCAGTTTCTTTCCGCGCACAGTGATCAGATCCGGTGCGCCCGGACCCGCGCCGACAAAATGAACCATGGCTTCTCTCCTTATATCTTCCTGACAGCAACAAGTATATATTCCCTGCGCAGGCATGTCAAAAACAACCGCATCATTTTCACTGCAGCTGCTATTCATTCACCACAAGATCTTCAAATGCTTCCGGAAGGACCCAGACAGACACGCTCCTGCCTTCTGTTCTGAACTCTCCGAATCCGTCCTCTCCGATCACGACCGGATCCGGACAGTTCCCGAGGGCATCATGAAATGTCTTCCCTGCAAATGCGGCGCCCATCTCCATGCGCTTTACGCCGCCGTCTCCGTTTGACAGAACGACCGCCAGACCGGATGTCGGATGTTCCGCATCACCGCGGCGCACCCAGCCGATCACATGATCGTCATCCAGATAATCCGCCTGCTCCCCATAGGCATATTTGCTTCGCAGCTTAATGAGCTTCCCGAGATTCGGGACCAGCGGCCGGTTCTGCGCCGGGTTGCCGTAGTAATCCGTATAGAACACGCAGGGGATTCCGTCCTGCCGCAGAAGGATCATCGCATACGCCAGCTGCTTGAACCAGTCCTCCACGAAGGACTGCAGGCTCTGGCCGTACTGCGTATCATGATTGTCGACGAAGGTGACCGCCTTTTCCGGCCGCTCCTTCACCAGCGTATTGTCAAAGATCGTCTTCATGCTGTAGTCGTCATTGCTGCACGAAGCATGATAGAAATTATAGTGCAGGGCAACGTCGAACAGCGACATCTCGTTATCGACCATGTCGAGATAGTATTTCAGGCGGTCCAGTTCACCGCTCCAGTACTCTCCGACAGCCGGGAACGCTTTCCCGGAATCTCTGCGCAGCCCTGCAAGCAGCTCCTTATAGAACTGAAAGCTGATGTGCTTTACGGCATCCAGCCGCAGGCAGTCCACGCCGGTCACACCCACATACCAGAGGAGCCATTTCGCAGTTTCCCGGATGACTTCCGGATTGTCCATGTCCACGTTCATGCCCATCAGGTAGTCAAAATTGCCGAGCTCCGGATCAACGTCCGGCTCCCAGTGCTTGCCCGTGAAGCGGAAGATCATATCCGCTGCCTTCGAATTCTCATCCCAGTCCGTGCCCGTGAAATGCGTATGATTCCAGGTAAAGCTGCTGTATTTTCCGGCTCTTCCCGGAAATGTGAACTTCGACCAGACCTTTACCTTCTGTTCTCCGCCGATCTGCTGATTCCGGTCCTCCGGCGAATCCGTGACCGCCGTGATTTCCTCCGTCTCGTCGCCGCCCATCCTGTGGTTCAGGACGATGTCCGCGAACACCTTTACCCCGGCAGCCTGCAGCGCCCGGATCGCTTCCAGGTATTCTTCCTTCGTTCCGTATTTGGTACGCACTGTGCCCTTCTGGTCAAACTCTCCCAGATCATACATATCATAAACGCCGTAGCCGACATCATCCTGGCAGGTTCCCTTATAGGCCGGCGGCAGCCAGACCTGCGTGATCCCGAGATCATGCAGGCTTTCCGCCTTGGCCGCACAGCGCTTCCACCAGAGGCCGTCATTCGGCAGATACCATTCAAAATACTGCATCATTGTTTCATTCGTCATTTATCTTCACCCGTCTTTCATCGGGACGGCCGATCCGTCCCTTCCGGAATTATTTCTTTTGTCATTTACGTCTTCATTATACAACTCCCCCAAAATTTATTTGTCACGATTTTATGCAGAATCTGCTAGGCAGTCCTTGGCAAATGTGATAAAATCGTGATAGAAAAGGGAACTTTACACGCAGAACACTCTGAAACGAGGTGCTTATGTCTGAACTGTACGGCTATATGGGAAAGGTACTGAAGATCGACCTGTCCGGGAAGACACATGCGCTTTATCCATGGTCAGACGAGGACAGAAAACGTACCATCGGCGGCAAGATCATGGCGGCGGATATCCTGTTCTCTCATATCCGGCCCGGCATGAAGGCTTTTGACGCGGACAACTGGATCGTGGTCACCACCGGTCCGCTGACCGGCTCCGGCTGTCCGAACACATCCAGATTCAACATTTCCACCATCTCTCCGCTCACCGGCATCGTTACATCCTCCAACTGCGGCGGTGATTTCGGGCTGACGCTGAAGCGCGCGGGCTATGACGCCTGCATCATCACCGGCCGGGCGGAACATCCCGTGACGGTCCATATCACCGAAAATGACGTGACTTTCGAAGACGCATCCGCACTCTGGGGGCAGAAGATCTCCGATGCGCAGGCGAAACTGCCGAAAGATACCGCCAAACTTGTGATCGGCCCCGCCGGTGAGAACAAGGTGCTCTACTCCTGCGTTTTTTCCGGTGAACGGACATCCGGCAGAGGCGGTGTCGGCGCAGTGTTCGGGGACAAAAATCTGAAGGCGGTTACCGTAAAAGGAACGAAATGCGTCCGCATTGCGCACCCGCGGAAGCTGAAGAAATTCAACAAGCGCTGGGTAAAGACACTGCAGACGCACCCGCTCACGGGCAGACAGCTTCCGAAGCTCGGCACGGCCGGCCTGATCGCGCCCATGCAGGCGCACAGCATCCTGGCAACGAAAAACTTCTCTGCCGGACGGTTCGCCGGCTTTGAAAAAGTATCCGGCGAAGAACTGACGGAAAACCATCTGGTCTCCAACTGCGCCTGTTCGACCTGCGTCATCCGCTGCGGCAGGAATGTAAAAGTAGACGGAAAGACCGTAAAGGGTCCGGAGCTTGAGACGCTCGGTCTCCTCGGCCCGAATATCATGAATGACGACATCGGAATGATCCTGCGGTGGAATTACGAACTCGACGAGCTCGGCATGGATTCCATCTCCGCCGCCGGCTCCATTGCCTTTGCCATGGAGCTCAATGAAAAAGGCATGTGGGACTGCGGTCTGGAATTCGGAAAGACAGACAACATTTCCGAGATCTTCCGCAAGATCGCCTTCCGCGAAGGCATCGGGGACGATCTCGCGAACGGTACGAAACGGATGAGCGAGAAATTCGGGGGGAAGGAATTTGCCATCCACGCAAAGGGTATGGAGCTGGCGGCATACGAACCCCGGCGCGCAGTCGGCCAGGGTCTCGGCTACGCAACGGCCAACCGCGGCGGCTGTCATCTGAACGCCGGCTACATGGTGGTGCTGGAAGGTCTGGGGCTGGACGTCGATTCGCTCACGCCCCACGGCAAGGCAGCCATGACGATCATGTTCCAGAATCTGATGGAAGCGATCTCCGCGTGCGGCTCCTGTCTCTTCACGAGCTATGCCGTCTTCCCCGGTTTTCTGGTTGAAAAACCGAACTGGCCGTTAACAAAAATGATCCTGAAGGTCTTCCCATACGTCGGCCCAGTCGTCAACATTCTCAACCGTTTCACCCGCCTTGCGCAGATCAATATTCCGCTGATCCAGCACACTTACGCGCTGAATTATGTCTGCGATTTCCATGCGACCATCGGCACTCTGCTCACCGCCGGTTCGCACGGCTACAACATGGAGCGGATCTGCAACATCATTCTGGGACAGAAAGCGAACGCGGATGTACTGCCGAAGCGGCTGACCAAAACGCCGCAGGATCCGAACAATCCCCGCACCGTGGTGCCGCTGGAAAAACTTCTCCGGGATTACAACCGGGCCCGCGGCTGGAAGGACGGCATTCCGACCTACGGCACGCTGAAAAAATTCGGCGTGGAAATCGACAGAAAGTACTATGAGCAGATCGTAAAGGAGGCGAGGAAACGTGGCTGAAGTGACCGTCAAGCTGTTCGGCGTACTGCGGATCGACACGCACCTGGCGAACGAGCAGGTCCGGGCGGAACAGCTGTCCGATATTTTCGCACTGTTAAATGACCGTGCGGAGCAGATCTGGCAGGAACGCCTGGCCGCAAAGCCCGGTCTTCCGCATCCTGCGCCGCTGTCCTACGCGGACGCGATCGTTTACATCAACGGGAACCGATGCTCGAAAAAGCATCAGAAACTGGCTGACGGCGACGAGATCTGGCTCCTCTCACCCGCTTCAGGAGGCTGACGATGGCATACAGAATCGATACGAACCGCTGCGTCGGCTGCGGTGCCTGCGCCTATGAATGTCTGTTCGGCGCGCCGGAGCCGGTCGATGATTTTAAGTCAAAATATGTGATCAACGCGGAAAAATGTACCGGCTGCGGGCAGTGCGCCGACATCTGTCCCACGGATTCCGTGTTCGCAGATCTGAATGAGAAGAAGATCGCCTCTGTCACCATTGATCCGGAAGCCTGCATCGGCTGCTCCTTATGCAGCCGCGTCTGCAAGGCCGGCGCTCCTTACGGCGAACGGAAGTCTCCCTTTGCGATCGATCCCGAGAAATGCTTCCGCTGCGGCGTTTGTGCTGAAAAATGTCCCAAGGCAGCGATCAGGATCAGCTATGAAGAACCGAAAATCAATCAAAAGGAGGATGTCACCATGTACACGCTGTACTGCAAAACGTTCCAGACAGTGATGGTAGGCGCAAATTATTTTCTCGGTTACAGGATGCCGGAGTATATCGAGGGCCCCTGCTCCATCAAAAAGCTCCCCGCCATGCTGAAGGAAAAAGGTGCGGGGAAGGTCCTTGTAGTTACGGATAACGGTCTGATGAAGATCGGTCTGCCGGACAAGCTGCTCTCTGCGCTTGATGAAGCAGGCATCCCATATGCGCTGTTTTCCGATGTTTCTCCGAATCCCACCAGCGACGATGTGGAAAAAGGGGTCCGGATCTATCAGGAGAACGGATGCGAAGCGCTGGTCGCGATGGGCGGCGGCTCCCCGATGGACTGCGCGAAGGCGATCGGTGCGAAGGCCGTGCATCCGAAGAAGACCGTACGGCAGCTGCAGGGAATTCTGCGGGTGCATAAAAGAGTGCCGCTTTTCTTCGCCGTTCCCACCACTTCCGGGACCGGCTCTGAGACGACCGTAGCCGCAGTCATCACCGATTCTGCAACGCACCGCAAGGCATCGATCATGGATCCCGTCATCATTCCGCACTACGCCGTGCTGGACCCGGAACTGACTGTCGGCCTGCCGCCGTTCATCACCGCAACGACCGGCATGGACGCGCTCTGTCATGCTGTCGAAGCCTACACGAATCATAAATACAATACGAAGCTGGAGAATGTGCTTGCGAAACGCGCCGTCCGTCTGATTTACAAGAATCTGTATCGGGCATACAAAGATGGCTCGAACCTGAAGGCCCGTCAGAATATGCAGAAAGCGGCGTTTTTCGCCGGCCGTGCCTTCACCAGAGGCTGCGTCGGCTATGTCCACGCGATCGGGCATACGCTCGGCGGACTATACGGCGTGCCGCACGGACTTGCGATGTCGATCCTCCTGCCGCATGTCATGCGGGAATTCGGACATACGGTCGATAAACCGCTCGCCGAGCTGGCGGAAGTCTGCGGCATGGAAGGCAGAAACGATGCCGAGAAGGCGGAGAAATTCATCCGCTGGATCGAAAAGATGAAGGAGAAAATGGGCATCCCGGAATATGTCGATATGATCAAAGATGAGGATGTGGACCAGATCATCAAGTGGGCCATGAAGGAAGCCAATCCGCTGTATCCCACGCCGGTGCTCTGGAAGTATGAGGATTTCTCCAGATTCATCGCCCGGATACGGAAATACTGATCAGGAATCAATTTATACCGTTAGTTTCTCTGCCAGCATTTTGGCTTGTTCATTATTTATACCATTTTCAAAAAAAGACACCCAGCATTATCACGATTATATTTAACAAATATACTGTCTTCTGGGATTTTGGTCAATTTAGAACGGATTTTTTAAAATTACACCCTTTTTCTTCTTAACTGCAAACATATGAAGAAGAATAATGGGTGTAATTTTTTATTATTGCGCTGTTTTATGAACAACGATCCATGCAGGAATGATTTACAAAGGTCCGGAAGAGTTCTCCCTGCTCCGCGGAAAATGCGATGGCTGTCACCGCTGCGCCGTCTCCGGTCCGCGCAGCAATCACGGCACTGATCTTCTCTGCCAGAGACCGCATCACTGCTTCTGTCAGACCATATGCATCCAGCATTGCTAATGCTGCATCTGTCGTCACGCACGACAGGATCGCCCTTGCCTGATCCGCGTCAGCGCCGGCCAGCAGCGCATGCGCCGCCATGAGCTCCATCCGGCAGTCCGCCGCCCGGGAATGCGTATTCATGATCCCGCCTGCGACCTTGATCAGTTTTCCGATATGACTGACGATCAGGATATTCCGGAAGCCTTTTGCCACGGCTTCATCCAGCGTATAACCGAAATAATTTCCGTATCGTACCGCGCCTTCCGGATCGATCCCGTACTTTTCTTTCAGGAAAGCCGTGCCGTAATTTCCCGGGCAGAGGACCAGCGGATCCGTCCCCGCTGCGGCTTTCACATCCAGCTCCAGGGTGATGGTATCCTTCATCGCCTTCCTGCTCATCGGCTTGACGATCCCGCTGGTGCCGAGGATCGAGATACCGCCTTCAATGCCGAGCTTCGGGTTGAATGTTTTCTTCGCGATTTCCGTGCCGCCGGGCACGGAGATCTCTGCCGTCAGATTGATTTCTTCATGTCCGATGCCGGCTTCTTCAAATGCTTCTTCGATCGCTTCGCGGATCATCTGCCGCGGCACTCTATTGATGGCCGGTGCGCCGACCGGCTGTTCCAAACCGGGGAGGGTGACCGTTCCCACGCCTTCACCGGCAGCAATGCAGATACCTGCTTCCGCGTCCGGACCGCAGCCGGGCCGCAGCCGGGCGATGACCGTCATGCCGTCTGTGATGTCCGGATCATCCCCGGCATGCTTCCGGATTCCGCAGACAGCAGTATCTCCCTCCATATGACAAAAATCCGGGACCAGCTGCAGCAGGATCCCGGCGGGCGTCATGATCTCCACCGTTTCCGGCGTTTTTTTCGTAAGTAAAAGCTGCGCCGCTCCCCTTGCGGCAGCGGCGGCACAGCTTCCGGTGGTAAAGCCGAGTTCCAGCTTTTTGTTACCGACCGTAATGTATTGCTTTTCGTCTTTTGAAATGATCTTCATTCTTGGTTTCGTGCTCCGGTTTCGGTAAAACCGCATGTGTTACGGCGCAGATCCTTCGTCGCTTCGCTCCTCTGGATGACAATCGTTTTCGTCTTTCCTCTATAATATGTCATGCTGAGCGAACGCAGTGAGTCGAAGTATCTTCGCCCTTACGTCTTCGGTTTTACGAAAAATGCAGTCTTTACGGCGTGGATCCTTTGCAGGCTCAGGATGACAAACCTTATAACTGATCGTACAGTTCCTCATACTTCCTTGCGGATGCATCCCAGGAATAATCGCACTTCATCGCACGCTCGCACATCAGGTTCCAGCGGCGCTTATTATTCTCGAACAGCTCCTTTGCCCTGCGGACCGTATCCAGCATCTCATGCGCATTGTAATTCGTGAAAGAGAATCCTGTCCCGGTATTGTCGAACTGATTGTAGGGGATGACCGTATCCTTCAGTCCGCCGGTCTCGCGCACGATCGGAAGCGTGCCGTAGCGCAGGCTCATCAGCTGGCTGAGTCCGCACGGCTCGAACAGCGAAGGCATCAGGAAGGCATCGCAGGAAGCATAGATCCTGTGCGACAGCGCATTGGAGTAGAAAATGTTCGTGGAGACCTGTCCCGGGAATCTCCCCGCGAACGACTTGAACAGCTCCTCGTACTTCCACTCACCGGTACCCAGGATCACGAACTGGATGCCCTCAGCGACCAGCTCTTCCATGACTCTCTGGATCAGATCGAATCCTTTCTGATCGGTCAGTCTGGAGATGATGCCGATCATCATCGTGCCTGCATCCTGGTTCAGCCCCAGCTCTCTCTGCAGCGCCAGCTTGTTCTTCTTCTTGCCGTTCCGGAACGTCTTCACGGAGAACTTCGAAGCGATATATTCGTCCGTCTCCGGATTCCACTCGTCATAATCCAGACCGTTCAGGATGCCCTTCAGCGAATTGGACCTGGCCCACAGCAGACCGTCCAGCTTCTCGCCGTAGAACGGCGTCTTGATCTCCTCGGTGTAAGTCTCACTGACGGTGGTGATGTAATCCGCATACACCAGACCGCCCTTCAGATAATTCGCATCCCTGTAGGCTTCCAGCTTGTCGCTCGTGAACAGATAATCCGGCAGTCCGGTCATCTCCTTCACCTTGTCGATATTGTAATTGCCCTGGAAACGGAGGTTGTGGATCGTAATGATCGTCTTGATGCCGGCATAGAATTCGTCCGCGGCGAACTGGGTCTTCAAATACACCGGGATCAGGCCCGTGTGCCAGTCATGGCAATGGATGATGTCCGGACGGAAATCGATCGACGGCAGCACCGCCAGACAGGCCTTCGAGAAAAAGCCGAACTTCTCCAGATCATAAAGATGATCCGAATACGGCATGCTGCCGCTGAAATACTCTTCATTATCGATGAAATAGAATGTCACACCGTCACGCACAAGCCTCAGGATGCCCACATAGCGGTTCCGTCCGTTGTAAAACATGTAGAAATGGGTGACGTACTCCATCTCCTCTCTGTATTCTTCGGAAATGCACAGATACTTCGGCAGCATTACGCGCACATCATACTTTTCAGCATTGAAATACTTGGGGAGCGAACCGGCTACATCCGCCAGGCCGCCGGTCTTGATAAAAGGTACGCACTCCGATGCCGCAAATAAGACTTTTTTCATTCTGTTCTCCTTTATCCTTCACAAAGACGATGTTTTCAGGCGGCCGCACTGCCGGGAATCAGTAGTGTACCACTTCGTCCGCCTGCCGTATCCTGTTTACGACTTCCGCCGCCTCCGCGGAAGCAAAATAGTTATAGGTGCTCTCGGGCACCAGCGCCCGGATATCCGAAAGCCGGTCTTCCTTGATCGCCTTCCTGACATTTGACGCGCTGATCGGCACGCCTTCCAGTTCCTTTCTGGGGACAATGATGCATTCCACGCCTTCCGCTGCCAGTTCCTCTGCCATCACGTTATTATAGATGGATGTCACGCGGCTGGTCGGCTCGTCTCCGACATACCTTCTGGTGATTCCGAGCGCTTTCGCGATATGTGTGAACACCCGGATATCGAGTCTTGCGTGGGATTCGATCACGATATCCTCATCCTTCAGGAAATACGAAGGGAAAGTCGCATTCGAAATAATGTAGCTGCCGGACGCATGATAGATCAGGTTCGGCAGATGGGCGCTGCCCTCCCGGATCAGCTTTTCACGGACACTGTAAGGGATCAGGGAAGCATCCTCGGAGACCATGAAAACATGGACGTAATCATTTTCGGCGGAAGCCTTCTCCAGAAGATACTGATGTCCAAGCGTGAACGGATTGGCATTCATGACCACGGCCGCGACTGACCCGGCTTCCACCTTTGTCTTCTCCAGCTCTCTTAAATATCCCGGAAAGCCGTCGCGCCGGTTCTCCATGAAGACCACACGGTCCGGGACTCTCGCGATCTCATAAAACCCGAGATCTCCGAAGAACTTCGCGGAATTGCACTTTGTATACAGGAACAGATCCCGGTTCCCGCGGGCGAACTGTTCTTCCATCAGATGGGAAACGACCTTGTTCAGCAGCCCCTCTCCCTGATGATTCGAATCCACTGCCATGCAGCGGAGCGTATTCTTAAAGCAGGATCCCGTCGCGACCAGGTTGTAGTCGTCATCAAAGAGCCCGATCGAGAGATCCAGATTCTTATCCCTGCTGATGCCCTCCTTCTCCAGGAGTGCTTCCATTTTCCGGATCGACCGTTTATCCGACGGCCGGATCTCACTGACGCTGTATTCACACATATCCTTCACCTTTTTCGTACTGATCTGAATTATTATAACATATCGTTTGAAAAATCACTATCTTTATATTCTGCTGTTGAAATATTCCTGCGTCACATGCAGCTGCTTCTTTAAGATTTCCTGCCAGAGTCTGCCATGGATCTCTCCGCTGCCTTTCGAAACCTTTGTTCTCAACACATTTCCCTCATGATCCGTCTTTCTGTAGAAGTAATGGTCTGTCTCTTTGTACAGTTCCCACCCCTCTCTTTCACAGAATCTTTTCAGTTCCTTCCATCTCGGCATCTGATGCTCTCCTCCAATGCTGCCGCATCGTCAGTCACCAAAGCCTTTAAAACATAGGGAATATGTCCCCTGCGGTTAGGCGCATGGCTCCACACGGAATAATTCTCGTAGTATTCTTTTGCATACTCCAGAATTGATTCCGCAAGACAGCGGCGGGCTTCCTCTTCTGTCGGAGCATTTTCAACCAGATCGATTTCATCCAGAGATAAGGTAACGGAACCGTCCTCTTCCGTGAATCGCACGGCATGAAATGAATACCTGTCTAATATGGTGATGATCGTCTCAATATTGGACAGCATCATCCTGTCTCTTGTCCTTTTGATGATCACCGGTTTCTCATGAACGGCTTCATCGATCACACTGCTCCACTCTTTTCTGACTTCTGTTGCATTTAATGTAACCATGTTGTCCTCCATAAGACTTTCTCACGGTTAATATACTAAAAAGCGTACACAATGTCAATTGTGTACGCTTCTTCTGTCATCTATTGTTGTTCCCACAAGACAAATTCATCAATGATGGAACAGCCGCATGCCGATGAACGCCATGCACATATCATATCTGTCCGCGGTCTCGATCACGTTGTCATCGCGGATCGATCCGCCGGCCTCGGCAACATATTTTACGCCGGAACGGTAGGCTCTCTCGATGTTGTCTCCGAACGGGAAGAAGGCGTCCGATCCGAGGGCCAGGCCCTCCATCTGTGAAAGCCAGGCTTTCTTCTCTTCCTTCGTGAGCGGCTCGGGGCGGTATTTGAAGACCTCCTGCCATGCGCCGTCACGGAGAACATCATCATAATCATCGGAAATGTAGACATCGATCGCATTATCCCTGTTCGGTCTGCGGATGTCATCAAGGAACGGCAGGTTCAGCACCTTCTCATGCTGTCTGAGGAACCAGTTGTCCGCCTTGTTTCCGGCAAGTCTGGTGCAATGCACGCGGGACTGCTGGCCGGCACCGATGCCGACGGCCTGGCCGCCCTTGACATAGCAGACGGAGTTGGACTGCGTATATTTCAGGGTGATCATCGCCACGATCAGATCCCGGATCGCTTCCGGCGTCATGTTCTTGTTCTTCGTGGGAATGTTCTGTGTGAACAGCTCCTCGTTGATCGGGAATTCGTTTCTCAGCTGCTCGAAGGTGATGCCGAATACATCCTTCTGCTCCAGCGGTTCGGGCTTATAAGCCGGATCCATCTGCATGACCAGATAATTGCCTTTTTTCTTTTTCTTCAGGATCTCCAGCGCTTCCGGCGAATAGGAGGGCGCGATCACACCATCGGAGACCTCTCTTGCAAGATAAGCAGCGGTCGCTTCATCACACTCATCCGAGAGCGCCGCGAAATCGCCGTAGGAAGACATACGGTCGGAGCCTCTTGCACGGATATAAGCGGTGGACATCGGGGTAAGCTCCACGCCTTCCACAAAATAGATCTGCTTCTCGACATCCGAAAGCGGGACCGATACGGCTGCGCCGGCGGGAGAAACATGCTTGAAGGAGGCGGCAGCGGGAAGACCGGTGGCTTCCTTCAGCTCTTTTACGAGCTGCCAGCTGTTGAAGGCATCCAGAAGATTGATGAAGCCGGGCTTACCGTTCAGGACGGTAAAGGGAAGTTCGCCCTCTTTCATGAAGACGCGGGCAGGCTTCTGATTCGGGTTGCATCCGTACTTTAATTCGAGTTCTTTCATGGAAACTCCTTTCATGCAGAAAATCAGTGATGCATGTTGGTAAAATCATAAATACTGCGTTATGATAACATACTAAAGTACATGCCGCAAATACTTTTCCTGTACTTTTTTATTTATTCCTCTTTATTCCAGTCCCTCGATCTGCTTCAGCCACAGCCTCGCGCAGGCATCGCTCGGCATGGCAAGCGCGCCTCTCGGAGACACGCCGACCGATCCCACCTTCGGGCCGTCCGGCAGACAGCTTCTCTTATACTGCTGGCTGAAGAATCTCCGGAAGAATGTATGCAGCCATTTTTTGATCGTCGCCGCATCATACTCCCCTTCAAACGCCGTTACGGCCATGCGGTAGATCTTCGCAGGCGGGAAGCCGAAACGCAGCATATAGAACAGGAAGAAATCATGCAGCTCGTAAGGGCCGACAAGATCCTCGGTTTTCTGCGCGATCACGCCTTCTTCGGGCGGTAGCAGTTCCGGGCTCACCGGCGTATCCAGCACATCATAGAGTGTATTATGCAGCGCTTCATCGCCGCAGGTATCAGCGTAATACCGCACCAGATGGCGCATCAGCGTCTTCGGCACGTCGCCGTTCACATCGTACATTGACATATGATCGCCGTTGTAAGTCGCCCAGCCGAGCGCCAGTTCGGACATATCGCCGGTGCCGATCACCATGCCGCCGATCTGGTTCCCGATATCCATCAGGACCTGGGTGCGTTCTCTGGCCTGCGCGTTCTCATACGTTACATCATGGTTGTTCTCATCCTGACCGATATCCTTGAAATGCACCCGGACAGCATCCCGGATCGGGATCTCAAGAAGCTTCGCACCGGTGGACTGCGCCATGCGGCAGGCATTGTTATATGTACGGTCCGTAGTACCGAAGCACGGCATGGTCACCGCATAGATCCCGTCCTTCGGAAGACCGAGAATATCAAAGGCTTTCACCGTTACGAGCAGTGCAAGGGTGGAATCCAGACCGCCGGAAATACCGATCACCGCGTGCTTTGTATGCGTATGATCCAGTCTCCTCACCAGTCCCATGGCCTGCATCATCAGGATCTCTTCGAATCTTTCACTGCGTGCAGCGGGATCATCGGGAATGAACGGGCTCTTCGGGATCTGCGCTTCCAGCTTCGTATCCGTGATCTTCAGGCTGAAATCGACCGTTTCGTAATCCTCTTCATCCGCAGGCGCAAAGGATGCGCTCCGCTGTCTTTCCGCCAGGAGCATATCGACATCCACATCCGCATAAACGATCGCTTCCTTCGCAAAGCGTTTGCTCTCCGCAAGCACTCTTCCGTTCTGTGCAATGATGCTGTGACCGCCGTAGACGCAGTCTGTGGTGGACTCGCCGTATCCGGCATTAGCAAACACATAGGCCGCATGGATCCGCAGGGACTGTTCACCGACAGCATTTCTCCGGACCGCTGCTCTGCCGGCCGCTTCATCATCCGCTGCACAGTTCACAATAATGGCGGCGCCGGCCTGCGCATGGTATGCACTCGGAGAGACCGGTGCGAACAAATCGCTGCCGACTTCCGCTGCGATCTTCAGATCCGGATATTCCTCGCAGGAGAAGATCAGATCTGTTCCGAACGGGACATAACTCACATCGATGCCGTCATCGTCCCAGTCGTCATCATCATCGTCATCGTCGTCTTCATCCGGTTCATATTCATCGTCGGAATCCTCATCCAGGATCTCGACATCAAAGGTCTCTTCATTTCCGGGCGTGAAGTATCTGCTTTCAGCCGCCGAAAGCTCATATTTCGGAACGAGTCCGAGCAGCTCGCCGTCGTTCAGCGCGGCGATGCAGGAGTACAGTTTCCCGCCGGTCACGAACGGCGTACCGACAAAGACGATGGCATCTAGATCCTCTGTTTCCTTTGCGAGCTCCATCAGTTCGTCATAAGCAGCCTCGATCAGCCGCTTGTGGAAAAAAAGATCGCCGCATGTGTACCCGGTCATGGCAAGCTCCGGGAACACGATCACCTTCGCGCCGCGGACTGCCGCCTGCTTCATCAGCCTTACGATCTCTTTTCGGTTAGCTTCCGGATCAGCTAACGTCACCTGCGGCGAAACCGCCGCGACTTTGACGAATCCATCCTTCATGACTTCTCTCCTTATGTGATTTTTATGTAATGCAAGACGAAAAACTGTCTGACCGTCAATTTTTCTTCCTGAGCTTCGTGCCCTTCGCACCGCGCTTTAAGAGCTTCACCGCACTCCAGTCCGGGCCGTCCGGCTGGGCGCCTTCTTCCTTCTTTGCCCGGGGCGATACCAGCCAGGCGCTCTTCACATGATCTTTCGCCTGCAGCTGCATGCCCTTCACGCCGACGCTGGTCTTCTTCATCTCGCTGATCTCACTGACGGCAAAACGCAGCGCATAGCCGTCCTCCGTCATCAGCACGAGCTGGCTGTCGGTCAGCGGCAGTACGGAGATGACGGTGTCCTCTTCATTCAGTTTCGTAGCGACGACTGTTTTTCTGCCGGAAATAAATTCCGCTCCTTCCACGATCTTCACCATGCCCGCAGCAGTAACAAAGATGAACTTCTCTTTTTCGATCAGGCTCTCCGGGAAGATCCCGACGATCCTCTCATTCCGGCTCTCGAAATTGCTGAAGTTGTCAAGCGGCTGGCCCTTGTCCTTCGCCCGGCAGGCCGGCACATCGCTCATTTTCACCTGGTGCAGCCGTCCGGTATCCGTGAAGATGTAGATCTTTCCGGTATTCATGACCGGGAAAATGTGTACATTTTCAGCCTTGATGCTCTCTTCGTTTCGGGCGTAGACCTGCGGATCGAACGACTTTGCGTAACCGAAGCGGTCAAGTGCAAATACAAGTTCCTGCTCCAGGACCTCTTCCTTCACTTCGTGTGCAGCTTCCGTTTCTTCGATCACGGTCCGGCGGTCCCTGCCGAATTTTTCCGCATACGAATCCAGTTCTTTAATGATCGTGTTCTGCATCACGCGCGGGGAAGACAGAATACGCTCATACTGGCCGATCTTCCGGAGCGTTTCCTCATGCTCTTCGGTGAGCTGCAGGATCTCGAGGCCGATCAGCTTGGACAGCCGCATTTCCAGTATAGCATTTGCCTGGCGTTCGGTAAATGCCAGTGTTTTCGCAACTCTCTCCGCAGCTTTTGTCTTGAATTTCACTTCCGAGCAGTCGCCCATCAGGGCCGCCCTGGCAATTTTAATATTTTTACTGCCGCGGATGATCTCGATGATGGTGTCAATGACATCGATCGCCGTGATGAGGCCCTCCTGCACCTCGGCCTTCTCGCGTTCCTTCCGCAGCAGGTTATTGTATTTTCTGGTGTTGAGTTCGATCTGGAACTGCACGCATTCGTACAGGATCGCCTTCAGTCCGACCGTCCGGGGCGTACCTTCCACGACTGCGAGCATGTTGACGCCGAAGGTATCCTCCAGCCCGGTCTTCTTGTACAGAAGATTCTTCACGCGGTCGATATCCGAACCGCTCTTCAGTTCGAACACAATGCGGATACCTTCCTTGGAGGACTGGTTGGAAATATCCACCACCTCCGGCAGCTTCTTCGCTTCCATCAGCGCAGCCACGTCGGAGATGAACTTGGAAATGCCCGCGCCGATCATGGTATAGGGAATTTCCGTTACGACCAGCTTGTCCTTCTCGGAACGTTTCGCCGCCTTTTCAAATTCGATCTTTCCGCGCAGACGCAGCCTGCCGGTGCCGGTCTCGTAAATCTGCAGCAGTTCATTCTGATTCGTAATGATGCCGCCGGTCGGAAAATCCGGGCCGGGCATCACCGTCATCAGTTCCTCCGTCGGGATGGTCGGCTGCTTCATCAGAAGCTTCATCGCGGCAATCGTCTCCCGCAGATTATGCGTGGGGATGCTGGTCTTCATACCGACAGCGATGCCGTCCGCGCCGTTCACAAGGATGTTCGGGATCTTGACCGGCAGTACGGTCGGTTCCTTCTCCGTCTCATCAAAGTTCGGTGCATAGTCCACCACGTCCTTGTCCAGATCGGCCAGGAAAGCCTTCTCCGTCAGCTCGGTCAGCCTCGCTTCAGTATACCTGGCAGCGGCGGCGCCGTCTCCCTCAATGGAGCCGAAATTGCCGTGTCCGTCTACCAGGATCTCTCCCTTTTTCCAGTCCTGCGCCATAACGACGAGCGCTTCGTAAATGGAACTGTCGCCGTGAGGATGATACTTACCCATAGTATCGCCGACGATACGGGCGCTCTTTC
>DFKM01000216.1:18433-22495 GCA_002373555.1 Lachnospiraceae bacterium UBA3645 | reverse complement strand
TCCTTGATGCAGATGGAATCCGCGCCCATGTCTTCCATCGTCTTCGCGAGATTGACATAGTACTCTGTGGTGTAAGGCTCTCCGAGGGTATAGGAGATCGCAGTCTGTACATGTCCGCCTTCCTTCTTGGTGGCGTTCACGGCAGTCTGCAGATTCCGGACATCGTTCAGCGCATCGAAGATACGGATGATATCGATACCGTTCGCCAGAGACTTCTGTACGAAATACTCTACGACATCATCTGCATAATGACGGTATCCGAGGATATTCTGTCCGCGGAAGAGCATCTGCAGCTTGGTGTTCTTGAAGCTGTCGCGGAACTTTCTCAGTCTCTCCCAGGGGTCTTCCTTCAGGAAGCGGAGCGCGGCATCGAAGGTCGCGCCGCCCCAGCACTCTACGGCATGATAGCCGATCTTATCCATCTTCTCGCAGATCGGCACCATCTGATCTGTCGTCATACGTGTCGCGATCAGGGACTGATGTCCGTCACGCAGCACGGTTTCCATAATCTTTACGGGTTTTTTTTCTGCCATCATCTGCCTCCTTAGTGTACGCCGAATATAGCCATGAATGTACCTGCGGCAACGGCAGTACCGATAACACCGGCTACGTTAGGTCCCATCGCGTTCATGAGCAGGAAGTTCGTAGGATCGAACTCCGCGCCGACCTTCTGGGAAACACGGGCAGCCATGGGAACGGCGGAAACGCCTGCGGAACCGATCAGCGGATTGATCTTGCCGCCGGTGGCCTTGCACATGACTTTACCGAGCATAACGCCGCCGAAGGTACCGAACGCGAATGCGATCAGACCGCAGACAACGATCTTCAGCGTGGAAGCCTTCAGGAAAGCTTCGGCAGATGTTGTCGCGCCGACGGAAGTGCCGAGGAAGATAACAACGATGTACATAAGTGCGTTGGAAGCAGTCTCCTGCAGCTGACGGGTCACGCCGCACTCACGGAACAGGTTTCCGAGCATCAGCATACCGACCAGGGGAGCGGTGGAAGGCAGGATCATACATACAACGATCGTGATGACAACGGGGAACAGAATTCTCTCCAGCTTGGATACAGGACGAAGCTGGGGCATTCTGATGAGCTTTTCTTCCTTCGTTGTGAAGAGCTTCATGATCGGGGGCTGGATCAGCGGAACCAGGGACATGTAGGAATATGCCGCGACCGCGATCGGTCCCATCAGCTCGAACTGGCCGAGCTTGGAAGCCAGGAAGATGGAGGTAGGGCCGTCTGCACCGCCGATGATGGAGATGGCAGCAGCTGCCTGGCCGTTGAAGCCGAGAGCCATGGCCAGGAAGTAGGCAACATAGATACCCAGCTGTGCGGCTGCACCGAGCAGGAAGCTCGCGGGGTTCGCGATCAGCGGACCGAAGTCTGTCAGCGCGCCGACGCCCATAAAGATCAGGGACGGCAGGATCGCCCATTCATCCAGCTTGTAGAAATAGTTCAGAAGTCCGCCCTCTTCCATGATCGGAGGGTAGATATTGACCAGCAGCATACCGAATGCGATCGGTACAAGAAGCAGCGGCTCAAAGCCCTTCGCAATCGCGAGATAGAGGAAAATACATGCCACGATGATCATGACATAGTTGCCCCAGCTCAGGTTTGCGAACGCGGTCTGCTCCGCGAGATTGATAAATGTTTGAATAATATGTTCCATGATTCGTCCTCCTTAATATGCGGATTCTTAATTCATGGTAGCGATCAGATAACCGACCTCGACAGGATCACCCTCTTTAACATCGATGGATGCAACAGTTCCGTCCTGGGGAGCTACCACGGGGATCTCCATCTTCATGGACTCAAGGATAACGATAGAGTCTCCGCCCTTCAGTGCCTGGCCCTTGGAAGCAACGATCTTCCAGATCTTGCCGGCGACCTGTGCCTCTACGCGTACGCCGCCTGCTGCGCCGCCTGCTGCAGGTGCGGGTGCTGCTGCGGGAGCTGCTGCCGGTGCGGGAGCCGCTGCCGGTGCTCCGGTGTTTTCTACGGTTACGTCATAAGCGACACCATTTACGGTGATCTTGTATGTGCTCATTGTTCTTTCTCCTTTTTCATTAAGCTTTTTTGATAGATGTCACGCGGAAATCTCCGCCGAGTTCCTCTGCCACGGCTGCCAGTATCACGGCCGCTACAGGGCCTTCCACCTCGTCCGCGAAATTCACCGATCCTGTGCTCATTCTGCCGGGACCTGCGGGTACGGCCGGCGCCGGTGCCGCTGCGGGAGCTGCCGCCGGTGCTGGTGCTGCCTTGGTTTCCTTCGCATTCTTCGCCTGACGGTTCGCATCCCACTGGTTGACCAACTTGAATGATGATATGACCAGGATCAGGAACGCCAGCACCAGGAATACGGTGCCCAGTCCGACGATAGTGTTCTGAAACGCTTCCGCCAGATTGGTCGTCGCTGCTAAGAGTGTCATCTGAGTTTCACCTCTTTCTTTAAAGTGATGGCTTAAAAATTTCTGTTTTATTCTTTACAAAAACAGTCAAATTTTGTCCGTGTATATCTTAATGCAAAACGATGGTTTAATCAAGGATAATCTTTTCGAACGGAAAAGATTTTTATTTGATTTTCACGGATTATGATACCCTTTTCTTTTTTTCCATTTGCGCCTCCTCGCAGGATGTAAAAAAACGGCATCCTGCCTGCACAGGATGCCGTTCGGAAAGCGCTTATTCTGTTTTTTCCTCCGCCGGTGCCGCCTTTTTCTCCTCCTTGAAAGGATTGGGATAACTGACCGACAGGAGCGATGCCATCTTATTGGTCCGGTTGAACCAGTTGTGCGGTATATCGGAGTGGATCTGGATGCTGTCGCCGGGATAAAGCGTGTATTCTCTCTCATTGTGATACACGGTGACAACGCCCTCCAGCACGTAAATGAATTCCTCACCGGTGTGCCTGTGGATGACGGTCTCCGTTTCCTGTCCTCCGGCCGACGGCATCAGATGAAAGATCCGCGGCAGGATGTCGAACCCGTAAAGATTCTTGCTGAGCATTGCCTGGACGATCTCCGGTCCGTCCGGATTCCAGTGCAGTTCGCTGGAATGCGCTACCGGATCCTGGGATGTGACCTGCGAATCGGCGAAGAACGTCGACAGGCTGACGCCGAGGATAGAGGCGATGCGCGCCAGCGAATCCACGGCAATCGAGGACATGCCGCGCTCCAGCTGGGACAGGAAGCCGATGGAAAGGCCGGATTCCTCCGCGAGCTGCTTCAGCGTATATTTCTTCTCTTTTCGAAGCATTTTTATGCGCATTCCCATCGTTGCGTTCTGGTCCATAAAAAACCCTCCCTCGTCCTGAAACATCGCTCTAATAATACCCCATTCAAAAAAAGTATGTCAACACTAACGCCCTTTTCTCTTTACCGAATCTTGATTCCATGCTATAGTAAAACAACCGAACACCCTGACGAAAGGGGAAATTATGGCGAAGAAACCCTCTACAAAAGACAAGATCATAACCGCTGCATGGCAGCTTTTCCGTGAAAAAGGATACAACGAAACGACGATCGAGGACATCATCGAGAAATCCGGCACCAGCAAGGGAACCTTTTACCATTACTTTGTCGGGAAGGATGCGCTCTTAAGCTCCCTGTCCACGATCTTCGATTCCTATTATGAAGAGTATTATCCGACGCTGGATCCGGAGATGAACCGGGTGGACATGCTGATCACGCTGTGCCAGAACGTACACAAAATGATCGGCGAGGATATCCAGATCAATGTACTGTCGCACCTGTATTCCTCGCAGGTGGTAACCAAAGGCGATAAGCATCTGCTCGACCGGAACCGTTTTTATTACCGGATGATCCAGACGATCGCCGAAGAAGGGATCCGGCGCGGCGAGATCGACAGCAGTCTGACGGTGACCGACGTGACCGCGATCTATACAATGTGCGAACGGGCCATCATCTATGACTACTGCATCAGCGACGGCTCCTTCGATCTCGGCGAATATACCTGCCGGATGATCCCGGTCCTGCTGGCCGGCATCCGCGCGAAGTGAGAAAATGGAGTTCCTGGTGACGGACATGGGGGACGGTTCTC
>DFKM01000216.1:7719-18340 GCA_002373555.1 Lachnospiraceae bacterium UBA3645 | reverse complement strand
GAGAACCGTCCCCCATGTCCGTCACACCGAGAACTGTCCCCTTTATCCGTCTTTTACACTTCCACTTCCGTACTCTCTGCTTCCGCTTCCTCCGTAAACTCCGCCAGCTTCTCTGCGGAGATATCCGGCAGATCATCCGTCGATGACAACGCGAAATGCCGCAGGAATTCCTCCGTCGTCCCGAACAGGATCGGGCGCCCCGGTGCTTCCAGCCTCCCGGCTTCCGTCACCAGTCTGTATTCCACCAGACGGTTCACCGCATGGTCGGAATTCACGCCCCGGATCTTCGCGATCTCGGCCTTCGTGACCGGCTGCTTATACGCGATGATCGCCAGCGTTTCCCGCACTGCATTCGTCAGCACCGGCTTTCTGGCATGAGAAGCCAGTTTGATCAGCGCATCGTAGCATTCTTTTCTGCTGCCCAGCTGCAGCCTGTCATCCAGACGGAGCAGCGTGATCCCGCTCTCCTCCGATGCCAGCCGCGCTTCCAGCGCGTCCGCCGCCTCTTCGATTTCCTTTTCCTGCACATCCAGCGCTTCCGCGAGCTCCTTCTTCGACACGGAGCTGCCCATCGCGAACAGGATGCCTTCGATCATTCCGTCCAGTTTCATTATATTTCCTCTGCGTATTCCGATATGATTTCGGACGAATGATGCTCGCCCTCCATCAGGATGAAATCGTCCCTGGTCGAGTCCTCCGTCAGCCGGAGATCGCCGGTCTTGATCAGTTCCAGCACCGCCAGGAAGGTGACCACGACCTCGAGCTTTGTGACGCCTGTGCCCAGAAGATCCCGGAAGGACTGTTTTTTCCCTCCTGCGAGTTTCCCCCGTACGTGCCTGATGCGGTCGCCGATATTGACCGTCTGCCGCCGGATCCTGCCGAACCGGCTCCGTTCATGGTCGATCTTGTCTTCCCGCCGTTTCATGACGTCGTCAAAGATCGATTTCAGCTTTGCCAGCGTCACATCTCCGAGCAGTTCATCGATATCCACCGGCGGCCGGTAGGCTTTTACCTCTGCCGGCAGATCCTCCGGATGGACCATCACTTTGATGCCGTCGATCTCGTAATCGGCCAGCTCCTCGCCCAGATGTCTGTATTTCTTGTATTCGATCAGACGCTCGACCAGCTCGGCCCGGGGATCGCCTTCCTCCTCGTCCTCTTCCTCTGCCGGCAGCAGCATCCTCGCCTTGATATCCAGAAGCGTCGCCGCCATGACCAGGAAGTCGCTCACCAGATCCAGATCCTCGTGCGGCATCGCGGATACGTATTCGATATACTGATCCGTGATCTGCACGATCGGGATATCGTAAATGCTGACTTTATTCTTTTCGATCAGGTGAAGCAGCAGATCCAGCGGACCCTCGAATACTTCAAGCTTAAATGCAAGCGTTTCCATCTTGTGCGTTCCTTAATGTAATATAGACCGCCTCGGGCGGATTGTTGATCCGCAGCGGGATCGTATGCGTGCCCAGGCCTGCACTCACGATCAGCTTCCCGTTCTTCAGAGCATACATTCCCATATCATATTTCGGGAACAATGTCCAGCCCGTGCTGATCACGCCGCCAATGAGCGGCAGCCGCACCTGACCGCCGTGGTAATGTCCGGAGAGCGTCAGATCTGCGCCCCAGACATCGTAAGCCGCATGGTGGGTCGGCGAGTGCGCGAGCAGGATCTGAAAATGATCCGGATCCGGGTCTTTCGCGAGCAGATGCACGATCTGCGTATCCAGTGTTTCATGCCGGACGCCGAAATACCGCAGCGGCAGAGACAGGCCGGTAATCCGGATCATGTCCGCTCCCTTGTGCAGCTTTACGGAACGGTTGTCCAGGAACCGCACGCCCGCCGCTTCCAGCGCGTTTTTATAATCTTCATAGGATTCCGTGTGTATTCTTTCCGGATCCATCCATCTCGCTTCGTGGTTGCCGATACTGTAGTAGACCGGCGCCAGCTCAGCCAGTCGGATGACCAGATCCAGCGCATGCCGGCACTCGGTCGCATGCACGCCGTGCTTCCGTTCGGTGATCATATCGCCGCCGAGCAGGATCGCATCCGGGCGGCGGTTTTTGAGATTCTCCAGGATCAGGCTGTTGTTTTCACCTACACAAACATCATGAAGATCGGCCAGATAGGCGAACGTGAAGCCGTCAAAGGCCCGCCCGATCTTCGGAGAGGAAACGGCATAATCCGTAGTGATTATTTTATTGAATTTGACCGGCATGGCGCATCACCTCATCCCGTTTAGCGGCGTCATTCTTCCCTCTGTCATTCTGACGAATCTTCACTCACTTCATGAACGTCAGATAAGCCAGGATCCCGGCGACCGTCTTGGAGTCCGTCATCTTCTGCTCCCGGATCATGCCCAGCAGTTCTTCCGGCGTGAACTCATACAGTTCGATCTCCTCATCGGCATCCAGATGCTGATGCGTTTTATGAAGATCCAGCGCCGCAAAGATCCCGATCTTCTCGTTGCAGAATGCGACCGTCGTATTCACCGTGATCAGCGGAAGAAGCTTCCCGGCGACATAGCCGGTCTCCTCCTCCAGCTCTCTCGCGGCGCAGACTTCCATCGGTTCGTCTGCGGCGTCGCGTTTTCCCGCCGGAAGCTCGTAGGTAAAACGATCCAGCGCGTTGCGGTACTGTTTGACCAGAAGGATCTTTCCTTCGGCCGTCACCGGCACGACCGCGGCCGCACCGACATGATCTATATAATCCCAGACAGATTCGCGTCCGTCCGAGAATCGTACGTTATCCTTGTAAACCTCAATGATCCTGCCTTTGTAGGCAAGCGTTCTTTTCACTCTTTCCACAGGTTCCATTTTCTTCTCCCCTTGTCTCATAAGGAAGTGCCGTCATGCGCGGGCAGAGAGCCGGTCCCTGTCCTGCAGGTCAGACTCTGCCCGTGAATGCAGAACCAGCCGGAGAGACTATGCTCTCCGGCTGATTTTCCGTCTCCTACTTCGCGTAATCCACAGCGCGGGATTCGCGAATAACGCTGACCTTTATCTGTCCCGGATATTCCAGTTCCGATTCGATCTGTTTGGAAATGTCGCGCGCCATCAGGACCATATCATCATCACTGACCTGTTCCGGCACGACCATGATACGTACCTCGCGTCCGGCCTGTACGGCGAAGGATTTCTCGACTCCCTTATAGGAATTCGTGATCTCCTCAAGCTGCTTCAGTCTGTTCGCATACGTCTCCAGCGTCTCTCTTCTGGCTCCGGGTCTGGCTGCCGATATGGTATCCGCCGCCTGAACGATACATGCGATCAGGCTTGTCGGCTCCACGTCTCCGTGATGGGATTCCACCGCATTGATGACAGTGGCGGATTCCTTGTACTTGCGGCACAGATCCGCACCGATCTGTACATGGGATCCTTCCATATCGTGGTCCAGGCTCTTTCCTATGTCGTGCAGAAGTCCGGCACGCTTTGCAACGCGGACATCCAGGCCCATCTCGCCTGCCAGAAGACCTGACAGATGTGCGACCTCGATGGAATGCTTCAGCGCGTTCTGACCATAGCTGGTACGGAAGCGCATCTTTCCGAGAAGACGTACGAGCTCCGGATGAATGCCGTGAACACCGACCTCAAGGAGCGCATTCTCGCCCTCTTCGCGGATCATGGCTTCCACTTCTCTTTGTGCCTTTTCCACACTCTCTTCGATCCGCGCCGGATGGATCCGGCCGTCCGTAATGAGCTTCTCCAGCGCGATCTTTGCGATCTCTCTGCGCATCGGATCAAAGCCTGACAGGATAACGGCTTCGGGAGTATCATCGATGATCAGATCAATGCCCGTCAGCGTCTCCAGCGTACGGATGTTCCTTCCCTCACGTCCGATGATGCGGCCCTTCATTTCATCATTGGGCAGCTGCACCACCGAGATCGTGGATTCGGCAACATGATCGGCCGCACATTTCTGAATAGCGGTCACGATGCATTCTCTGGCCTTCTTCGATGCTTCCTCCTTGGCCCGCGTCTCCATTTCGCGGATCATCTTCGCAGTGTCGTGCTTGACATCTTCCTCCACGCTGCGCAGCAGGTATTCCTTCGCCTGATCGGCAGTCAGTCCGGACACACGTTCCAGTTCGGCCTGCTGTTTTTCGATCAGTGCTTCCACCTCCTGCGTTTTGGCCTTCAGTTTCTCCTCTTTCGCTGCAAAACTGTTCTCTCGTCTTTCCATCGCGTCCAGCTTTTTATCAAGGCTTTCTTCCTTGTTCACCAGACGTCTTTCAGAACGCTGAAGCTCTGCCCGCCTCTCCCTGGTCTCTTTTTCCAGTTCGTTCTTTGCCTTCAAATTCTCTTCCTTGGCTTCGAGCAGTGCTTCCCGTTTTTTGGTCTCAGCGGTCTTTTCGGCTTCGTCGATGATCTCTTTCGCCCTGTCCTCCGCAGAACCGATCTGCTTTTCATAGACCTGTTTCCGGTAGACAGAGGAGATGAGCCAGGTAACGACGGCGGTGATCAGGATCGCCACGACACATGCGACTATAGTTTGACTAGTCACAGGAGCACCTCCTTATTAAGTTTTCATTGTACAAAATCATGCAAATTTTAAAAATATCTGCCCGGCAGACATGTTGTAAGTACAGCCTGCCGTGTTGAAATCAATACAACTATTTTATATTAATCCCTTTTACGGTTCATGTCAAGATTATCTGAAATGCAGATCAGACCGCGGTCTAAAAATTCATGTACATGAAAAATCACCCGAGATAATAATACCGGCGCGGTCTGGAGGCATACGTTTTCCCGCCGGCTTTCTTCACGGCGGCGATAGAGATATAGTATTTCCGGCTGCTCTTCAACGCCTTCCCGCGGTATTTTTTCAAGTTGAAATGTGTTTTCTTCACGGTCTTTGCAAGCTTCATCCCCGACAGCTTCTCCGGAGCTTTATCCGACACATAGATCCTGTAGGAACCGGCACCCTTCGTCTTCTTCCAGGTGATCTTTATGGTGCTGCCGCTCTTTTGCAGACGGACGTTCCGTACATTGCCGCAGAACCAGGTCTTTGCAGACCATTTTCCGGAAGCAGTACCTTCGGCCAGCGCCACGGTCCCGCGCACACGGATCCCGTAAAATGCGCCGTCTGCAAGACGCCGGTCTTTGATCCACGCCGCCGGCTTCGTGCTGCTGCCGGAAAAGAGCTTCCTCCCGCGGCTGTCGGAGATCTGATATTCATAACCGGAAGCCGCCGCACTCATGTCCCAGGTAAAATAGGCTTTCCCGCTGCCGAGCCGGTTCTTTTTATATACAGGTGCTTTCAGCTTTCCGGGCCGCGTCCGGAAAGTCAGGCCGCTCTCATACTGTGTGCCCTCCGCGCCGAAATTCGCACCGGTCTTCAGCGGTACGATCCGGATGCGATACCGCTCATCCTGCCGCGGCAATTTAATCCTGCCATAAGCGTTCTTTACAACATGTTCATCGAAAATATGGCCGGCGGCATCCAGCCCGCTGATCCGGTAGGCATCCGCATGCGGAACTTCCGTCCATGATAATGTAACGTAATTCCTTCCGCAGCCGGTCTGTGCGGGAGCACTTATGCGGCCTTTCGGTGCAGTAACGACTGCATGCGGCCTGCCGTTCCCAAGCCGGATATAATACCGGCTGCCTTCATAGAGACCTGTAAGTTCGTACTCCGAAGCGGAGCGTTTTCTCGTGTTCTGCGTCCAGTCTGCGTAATTCCCATACGGTGCGGTACTGATCCTGAATTCCGTGTCAGACGATGCGCCGCTCACTTCGATCCTCACTTTCCGCGTGTCTGCGTATGTCTGCCTCGTGATGGCCGCGGCCGCGGCGTTTGCGCGGCACGGCAGCAGAAGCACGACTGTCAGGATTATCCACAGCTTTATCTCATTCATCCGCAAGCTTCCCCTCCATACATGCAATGTTATTGACTTTTTATTCCGGTGCTATAAAATATAAGCAAAGCAGAACCATCTGACTACGTTTCGGACGTATCCTGAGGATCAGATGATACTTATCAGGGATCAGATTTCTGCTTTTTTATTCATCTGCGAGCTTCCCCTCCTTCTGCACTTCTTTCTTCGTCTTCGCAGTTTTCTTCTTTGCTGCGGAGGAGGGTCTCTTCGCAGCCTTTTTGCCGGAGGATTTTTTCTTTGCCGTGGTTTTGGATGCGGCTGTCGGCTTCGGTTCGGTCAGCGCTTCCGCGGATGATTCCGCGGCGGTTTCCCGCGCCGTGCTTTCTTCCGTCCCGGCAGTTTCCGCGGATTCCTTCTGTGCCGCCTCCTCTGTTTCCGCCATCAGCTCCGAAAGACGGTTTTCGTAAACGGTAGCGGGCATTTCACTTTCCGTCTCCGTCATTGTAATCGTGGTTTCGGTCTCCGCGGCAGTGCTCTCCGCCGTCTCCGCCGGCAATGTTTCCGCAGCCGTTTCCGCCGCCTCCTCTTCCGTAAAGTATTCCGTCTCATACACTTCCGTCACCGGAAACGCGCCGGCGCCCGTTTCCGCCGCTTCGGTCTCCTCTTCCTTTCCGCCGACAAAAAATGCTCCTGCCGATATTAAAATCAGCAGAAGCATGACTGCCTGCAAAGCATATAAAATGATTTCCGGTTTTAATGGCCGCAGCTTCATTTTCCATCCTCCCGAACATAAGAAAAACGGACATCCCTGTCCGTTTTCGTAAGTATTCTTTTCATTCTGAAGACTGCAAGCCGAAAGAATCCACCGCTTATGAACTTCCGTTTCCGTAAAACCGCAAGTGTCAGGGCGAGGATCCTTCGGTCGCCTGCTCCCTCAGGATGACATTTACGCGTCGATATCAGTCAGTCTTTGACATCCGTCCTTCGGTCGCCTGCTCCTTCAGGATGACATATTGGCTTCCCGATGCGCTTCTTATAAATAAAGCAATTATATAATATCACAGCTGCCCGTGCACCCGCAGTCACTATTTATCACCGCCGGTCACCGGCAGTTCCGCTCTATGCCTTTCCCCGCACCGGCTCGCCCTTCAGCTTCTTCTTATACGCGCACGTCACATCCCTGCAGTGCTCGCATTTCAGCACACGGTTCGAGCCCTCCCAGAAACGCTCCGGATGCGCACTGTAAATGATCTCCCAATGGATCAGCACGATCAGCGACATGAAGAACAGGCTCCAGCTGAAGAAATTCTTGATGAACAGCATCGGCGTGAACATCATGAAATGTCCCCAGTCATAGATCCGGCAGTTCACGCAGCATTTGCCTTTCATGATATACGTCTGGAACGGACAGAAAAACAGGATGCAGATGTAATCGCTCAGGAAATAGAACGCCGTCAGCAGAAGCAGCTCCGCCTCGTGGATGATCCCGATCAGATACAACAGCCCAAAGACCGCGTTGAAAATGAGCCACACGAGCAGCACCCGCCAGGCGCGGCGGTTCTGCGCCTGCACATACCGCAGCAGCGCCAGCTCATCGTAAGATTCCACGGGCACATAATTCTCTTCCTTCATCTTCAACCATGCCATCGTCCGGCTTTTGGCATCGCCGGGCAGCAGATGGAACAGCATGATCACCATGAAGATCGCCCAGAGAATGTGCAGCGGCGAAAGCCCCGCGTGAAACGGATTCTGCAGAACGGAAGTGATCCAGTCCCGCCGGTAAATATACAGAACGATAAATCCAAGGAAAACGCAGATCCGGAGGATCAGCTTTCCTGTGTATAATTTTAATTTAAGCGTACGTTTCATAATCACCACCCACCCCGGTCAGCGAATTATTCCCGTACGCTTACTATAGCACATATTTTGTTGAAAGTGTCCGCGAAGCGACAGAAAATGTCGCTTTTCGCCGTCTCTGCAGGCCTGTATTCCCTATACGCTTTTATTTCCGGACCGCCGTCACGCTCACCCAGTCACCGTCATGCTCCACGCCCAGCACTTCATATTCCGGACAGGCTTTGATCGCCGCCAGCACATCCGCCTCTTTCTCCGCGACGATACCGGAGCTGATCCAGACCGCACCGTGCTTCAGATGCCGGTACATGATCCCCGCCAGTTCGATGATCACCGGCGCGAGGATATTGGAGACGACCAGATCATATTTTTCATAGCCGATCTTCTCCCGCAGCGCAGCATCTTCGAGAATGTTTCCGCCGAAAACGCTGAGTTTCCCTTCACAGGCTTCATTTAACGCCGCATTTTCCTCCGTTGCACGTACCGCTTCGGGATCAATGTCGCATGCCGTGACATGCTCTGCACCGAGCACCGCGGCCGCGATCGCAAGGATGCCGCTGCCGCAGCCTGCATCGAAGACCGTCATTCCCGGACGGATATATTTCTGCATGCCGGACAGGCACAGTCTCGTCGTTTCATGCGTGCCGGTGCCGAATGCCGTGCCGGGATCCAGGACAACGACCGGACCGTCATGCGGAACATCCTCTTCCCAGACCGGTCTGATCAGAACATTTCCGAGCACGAACGGCTTGAAGAATTCCTTGTAGGCATTCATCCAGTCCTTGTCTTCCGTCTCGGATATTTCAATTTCCCCGGAACCGATATCCATATAGGATGCGATATCCGTCAGGCCTTCCTTCACCGCCGCCATCAGTTCCTCGAACGGCATATCCGGCTCCTCCTGGCTCCGGACGGTGTCGCCGCTCTGGAAGGATGCTTCCTTTGTCTCTTCATCCGCGGAGAGATAGAAGCTGACCTTCGCTGTGCCGTCATCCGGCGGAAGATCGGGAAGAATGTCGATAAACATGCCCTTCGTCTCTTCTTCGGAGATCGGGACATTGTCTTCGATCTCAATGCCGCAGATGCCGAGGCCCATGAGCATATCGGAGATCAAGTCGACAGCCTGGGTGGTGGTGGTGATCTTAATCTGTTTCCATTTCATAGAATCTCTCCCGGCGCATACGCGCCGCCCTCTCCGAAAGGAGCGGGCTTATGAAAAGAACCTCTTTTTCTTATGCTTTGTTTCCGTTGTTCCGCTGCCGGTCCCGTCCGGCTTCTTTCCGGTCATCAGCTCATCGAACGCGCGCAGCGCTGCCTTCTGCTCTTCATTCATCTTCTCAGGCACGCTCACGACCAGCGTCACATAATGATCGCCTCTTAAGCTGCTGTTCCGGAGGTACGGAACGCCCTTGCCGCGCAGCCGGACTCTCGTATCCGTCTGTGTACCGGGCTTGACTTCGTATTCCACCTGGCCGTCCACGGTATTGATGCGGATCGTGCCGCCGAGCGCGGCCTGCGCATAGCTGATCGGAACGGTGGAATAAATATTGGTATCCTGGCGCTTGAAGGTCGGATGATTGCTGACCTGGATCTCCACGAGCAGATCGCCGCGCTCGCCGCCGTTCACGCCGGGTTCGCCCTTGCCGCGGATCCGGATGCTCTGGCCGTGGTCGATGCCGGCCGGCACAGATACCTGGATCTTCTTTCTGGACTGGGTGTAACCGGTGCCGTAGCAGTGCGGGCACTTATCCTTGATAATGGTTCCCTTGCCGCCGCATTCCGGGCAGACCTGGACATTTCTCATCATGCCGAACATGGACTGCTGCGTATAAACGACCTGACCGGAGCCGCCGCACTTGGTACAGGTGACCGGAGAAGTGCCTTCCTTCGCGCCCGTGCCGTGGCAATACGTGCACTCGTCCTTCAGGTTCATCTCAATTTCTTTTTCACATCCGAAAACAGCTTCGTTGAAGGAGATCCGGATGCCGGTGCGCAGATTCGCGCCCTTCATCGGCGCGTTGGCTCTTCTTGCGCCGCCTCTGCCGCCGAAACCGCCGCCGAACAGATCTCCGAAAATATCGCCGAAACCGCCGAAGATATCCGAAAAGTCCGCGGAATTGAAGTCGAAGCCGCCGGCACCGGCGCCGCCGTTCTCAAAGGCGGCATGGCCGAACTGGTCATACTGTTTTCTCTTCTCGGGATCGGAAAGCACTGCATAGGCTTCCGATGCCTCCTTGAATTTTTCCGCTGCCGTCTCATCCCCGGGATTCGCGTCCGGATGATATTTTTTTGCGAGCTGTCTGTACGCATGCTTCAGCGTGGAATCGTCCGCATCCTTTGCTACGCCCAGCACCTCATAATAATCTCTTTTCTCTGCCATTTTTCCCAACCCTTTGTTTAGCACGCGGAAAGCCTACGGTCAAAACCGCAGGCTTTCCGCCGTATTTTCAATTCTTTGCGAATACTGATTATACTTCCTTGAAGTCCGCGTCTACGACATCGTCATCCGCGCCGCCGCTGCCTGCGCCTGCATTCATGTCAGGTCCGGGGCCGGCCTGCGGACCGCCCTGCGCTCCCTGCGCGTTCTCGTACATCTTCGCGAACAGCGCCTGTGCGCTCTTCATCAGCTTCTCCTTGCCGTCCTTGAGCTGCTGGATCTGGGAATCGGTAAGATCCGTCGCATTCGCGGTGGCTTCCACAACAGACTTCAGGGAGGCGATATCCGCTTCTACCTCAGACTTCATCGCGGGATCCAGGCTGGATCCGACTTCTTCCATGGCCTTCTCGGTCTGGAATACGATCGCGTCCGCGTCATTTCTGGCATCGATGCCTTCCTTACGCTTCTTATCCTGGGCCTCGAACTCAGCCGCTTCCTTGACAGCCTTGTCGATATCCGCTTCGGACATGTTGGATCCGGCGGTGATGGTGATGTGCTGCTCCTTGCCGGT
>DFKM01000216.1:0-7610 GCA_002373555.1 Lachnospiraceae bacterium UBA3645 | reverse complement strand
ATATCGAAGGTAACTTCGATCTGCGGTACGCCGCGGCGTGCGGGCGGGATTCCGTCCAGTCTGAACTGGCCGAGGGACTTGTTGTCCTTCGCGAACTGTCTCTCACCCTGCAGGACGTTGATATCCACAGCGGTCTGATTGTCAGCCGCAGTAGAGAAGACCTGGCTGTGCTTGGTCGGGATGGTCGTATTTCTCTCGATCAGTCTGGTCGCGATGCCGCCCATGGTCTCGATGGACAGAGACAGCGGTGTGACATCCAGCAGCAGGATCTCGCCGGCGCCCTTGTCGCCTGCCAGCTTTCCGCCCTGGATGGAAGCGCCGATCGCAACGCACTCATCGGGGTTCAGGCTCTTGTTGGGCTCCTTGCCGGTCAGCTGACGGACCTTCTCCTGAACAGCCGGGATACGGGTGGATCCGCCGACAAGCAGGACCTTGTCGATCTGTGCCGCAGTCAGGCCTGCGTCACGAAGAGCGTTATTGACAGGAGCCACGGTACGCTCGATCAGTGAGTGGGTCAGCTCCTCGAATTTCGCTCTGGTCAGATTCATGTCAAAGTGCTTCGGTCCATCCTGGTTGGCAGTGATGAACGGCAGGTTGATGTTCGTGGTGGTCGCGGTGGAAAGCTCCTTCTTGGCCTTCTCGGCAGCCTCTTTCAGTCTCTGCAGCGCCATCTTGTCGTTCGACAGATCGATGCCTTCCTGCTTCTTGAACTCAGAGAGCATGTAGTCGGTCAGTACGTTATCAAAGTCATCGCCGCCGAGTCTGGTATCGCCGTTCGTGGCCAGAACTTCGATAACACCGTCGCCGATCTCAATGATGGAAACATCAAATGTACCGCCGCCGAGGTCGTACACCAGGATCTTCTGCTCGCGCTCATTGTCGAGGCCATAGGCCAGAGCGGCGGCAGTCGGCTCATTGATGATACGCTCTACCTCAAGTCCGGCGATCTTCCCGGCATCCTTCGTCGCCTGTCTCTGCGCATCATTGAAGTACGCCGGAACAGTAATGACAGCCTTATCCACTTTGTCGCCCAGATAGCTTTCCGCATCCGCTTTCAGCTTCTGGAGGATCATCGCGGAGATCTCCTGAGGGGTGTAAGCTTTTCCATCAATATTGACACGGTAATTCGTGCCCATCTCTCTCTTGATGGAGGAAATGGTCTTTTCTGCGTTGGTTACAGCCTGACGCTTTGCGGGCTCACCGACGAGACGCTCACCGGTCTTAGAGAACGCAACTACACTGGGGGTAGTGCGAACGCCTTCTGTATTTGCGATAACAACGGGCTTGCCGCCTTCCATAACAGCTACGCAGCTGTTGGTCGTTCCAAGGTCGATTCCGATTATTTTACTCATGATATAATCCTCCTGCATGTAAATGTCTTAATAAAAAATTTACTGATTTATCTGAAACCTGTAATCAGGTCAGTTGTTGAAATAAAACGTTTATTCTTCCGCTTTTCGCTCCCCATGAGCTTCGTCCGCGTTTCCGAAGGGACGAGGCCATGCAGCCGGCAAACGGCCCTGCCTTTGTCTGAAGCTTTCACTTCCCGAAGCCGTTTGCGGGGCATGCCCGAGTACCGGAAGTTTTCCCTGACTCGTCATCCACCTGGCTAATTAGCCACCTTCACCATACTGTATCTGACAATACTGTCTCTGAACGTGTATCCCTTCTGGAACTCCTCCACGACCGTATTCTCATCGATCGTATCATCATCGATATGCATCACCGCATTGTGAAGGTCGGGATTGAAAGGCTGTCCCTTCGCCTCGATCGGCTTCACGCCCAGATCGGTGAGTTCCTTCATCAGCTGCTTGTAAACCTTGTCCATGCCGTCCACGAAAGGATCATTCTTTCCTTCTTCCGGCACACCGGCCAGGCCGCGCTCGAAATTGTCGATCACGGGAAGGATCTTTTCGATCACGGTCCGGGCGCCCATGTCGAACATGGCGGATTTCTCTTTCTCGGTACGTTTCCGGAAGTTCTCGAACTCGGCCATCTGCCGCAGCAGTCTGTCGTTCAGTTCCTTATTCTCTTCCTGCGCCTTCTCGAGCGGATCCTGTTCAGCTTCGGCTTCCTTGCCGGCGTTCTCACCGCTGCCTGCGGCTTCTTCTTTTTCCGCCGCGGGGCCCTCACTGCCTTCCGCGGCAGCTTCGGCGCCGGCCTCTTCAGCCTTCGCGTTCTCTTCCTTTATATCCTCAGCCTCTTTCTTTAATTCCTCATCCATAAGGCTTCCTCCTAACTGTCATTCTCATCGGAAAAGATCACATCCAGCTGCGACATCGTGCTTTTCAGCGTATCCACGACTTTCTGATAATCCATTCTCTTCGGCCCGATGATGCCGATCTTTCCCTGCACGCCCTCGCCCAGTTCATAGGTGGCGGTGACGACACTGCAGTCCTTCATGGAATCCACCGGAACTTCATCGCCGATGTAGACCTGAATGTCATGCCTGCCGTCTTCTCCGTCCACGGAACTGACGATGTTCCCGAGCGGCTCCTTTTCCTCCAGCGTGCTGATCAGCTCGCTGGCCTTGTCTCCGCCGGTCAGTTCCGGGTATTTGAAGATGTTCGGCGCGCCGCTCGTGAAAATGCGCATCTTGTCATTTTCCCTGATGGACTCGGCGACCGCATCCAGCACCTTGTTGATGATCTCGGCATGCTCATCGTCTTCATGCTTGATCTTCGAGATGATCTCCAGACTGATCTCATCCATCGTGAGTCCCGCGAGGTTCTGGTTGAGCAGGATGTTCAGCCCCAGAAGGCTTTCCTGGGAAATATCCTCTCCTATATTCAGGATGTTGTTCTTGACGATATTTCCTTCGGAAACAACCACCGCCAGGATCCGGCCCTCGCCCATCGGTGAGAGCTGGATGAACTTGAGCTTGGTCTTCTGATATTTCGGTCCGGTGATCATCGCGGCGTAGTTTGTGTTCGCCGCCAGGATCCTGGCCATCTGCATCAGCAGTTCTTCCACTCTGTCCACACGCTTGATCAGAAGCTGATTTTCCGGCCGCTGCTCCGCCGGGAGCGTTTTTTCGGAAAGCATCCGGTCCACATAAAGCCGGTAGCCTTTGTCCGTGGGGATCCGGCCGGCCGATGTATGCGGCTGTACGATATATCCCATTTCCTCCAGATCGGACATTTCATTTCTGATCGTCGCAGGAGAAAGCTTCACATCCAGATACTTGGAGATCGTCCTGGAACCGACGGGCTCCCCGGTCTCCTGATAGTTCTGAATGATCGCATACAGAATTTTTTCCTTTCGCACGTCCAGTGCCGGCATGATGCTCTCCTTTCGTGTATATTCCGAAACGGCTTGGCTTTCGGTTGTTAGCACTCATTCGGTTAGAGTGCTAATACACTATACATAAGATAGCACCGCGCCGGTTCTTTGTCAACCGGTTTCCTTTGTTTTTTCACAATCTTTTCATGGTTCGCCGGCGGGGACGATGGATACACATAGCCTGACAGATGGATACACTGATACTGTCAGATGGATTTGCGGACACTGACAGATGATTCCCGGAATTCATGCATTTTTCAATACTTCCGTCAAAAACACACCCATACAATTCCTGGAATTGCATCTGAAGCTTCAGGAATACTGCATTTCCATGCAATAGGCAGGCACACTGCAAAAAAGCACACCCATTTTCCTCCGCCTGCGATCAGACATCGAGGGGAAAATGGGTGTGCTTTTTTATAAATTGTTCAAAATTGCATGAATCCCGCGCCAAACTGCCGTTCGGCGGCGCGGCAATGTTATTCATGGGTGTGATTTTTGAAAAACTGTCCGTATTTGCATGCTGGAAGGGAAAAGGCAACTGACAAACCGCTTTCGTTCACTTCGCAAAATAAATCAAAACGGGCTTTTCTATTCGCCTGGTGGGAAAAAACCAGAGTGAACGCACCTGCTCGCTTAGTAAAAAAAACAAAAGCGGGCTCTCACGCCCGCTTAGTGAAAAAAGTCAGAGTGAACTCACCTGCCCGGCTGTCTTCCTTACTCGCTCTCCCAGCGCATCGCCCGCTTCACCGCTTTCTGCCAGCCGGCATAAAGCCGTTCGCGGATCGCTTCTTTCATCGAAGGCTCGAACTTCCGGTCGCAGGCCCAGTTGCTCCGGATCTCGTCCGTGTCCGAATAATAGCCCACCGCCAATCCGGCCAGATAGGCCGCGCCGAGCGCAGTGGTTTCCAGGCAGGTCGGCCGCACGACTTCCTTATTCAATATATCCGACTGGAATTCCATCAGGAAATCATTGGCGGCTGCGCCGCCGTCCACCTTCAGCGCAGTCAGCGATACGCCTGCGTCTGCTTCCATCGCCCGGATAAGATCCATCGCCTGATAAGCCAGCGATTCCACAGTCGCACGGACAATATGCGATCTGCCGGCGCCTCTGGTCAGGCCGAGGATCGCGCCCCTTGCGTACTGATCCCAGTACGGCGCGCCAAGGCCGGTAAACGCGGGAACGACATACACGCCGTTCGTGTCCGGGACCTTCCGGCAGTGCTCCTCGGATTCCGCCGCTGTCTGAATCAGTCCCAGTTCGTCCCGCAGCCACTTGATCGCGGCTCCGGCAACGAACACGCTGCCTTCCAGCGCATACCGCACATCTTCATCCGGTGATGCAGCGATCGTCGTCAGCAGTCCGTTCTCGCTCCTGACCGCGTCGCGGCCCGTATTCATGAGCAGGAAACAGCCGGTGCCGTACGTATTCTTGACTTCCCCCGGATCGAAGCAGCACTGTCCGAAAAGCGCCGCCTGCTGATCGCCTGCCACGCCCGCGATCGGGATGCCGTCGTCAATCCCGCAGTCTTTCGTATAGCCGAACACGTGGGAGGAAGGATGCACCTCCGGCAGCATGCAGGACGGGATCTCCAGCTTCTCCAGAATTTCCGGATCCCAGCAGAGCTTCCGGATATCAAACAGCATCGTCCGGGAAGCATTCGTGCGGTCGGTCGCATGGACCATCCCGCCGGTCATCTTCCAGATCAGCCAGGTATCGACCGTGCCGAAGAACAGATCGCCGGCTTCCGCACGGGCGCGCGCGCCGGGCACATGATCCAGGATCCATTTGATCTTGGTGCCCGAAAAATAGGCATCCGGATTCAGTCCTGTCTTCTCCCGGATCGTTTCACCGAAGCCGTCCTTCACCAGTTCGTCGACCATTTCCGAGGTACGGCGGCACTGCCAGACAATGGCGTTGTACACCGGCTCGCCGGTCTTCCGGTCCCAGACGACCGTGGTCTCACGCTGGTTTGTAATGCCGATGGCGGCAATGTCGCTGCCGTGCATATTGGCTTTCTTCATAGCCTCCGCGGCGACCGAGATCTGGCTCTCCCAGATCTCCATCGGATCGTGCTCGACCCAGCCTGGCTTCGGAAAGATCTGCGTGTATTCCTTCTGTGCAAGGCTCAGGATATGCCCTTCCTTGTCGAAAATGATGCAGCGCGAGCTGGTCGTGCCCTGGTCGAATGTCATTAAGTATTTTCCCATTTCTTCTCCTTACAGAAAAACATCAATTGAGTGTATTTCCGTTGTAAATGAACGGTGCGTCGCCGCCCCAGAGCGCCTTCATGATCCTGGGATACGCTTCATCCGTGATGCCAAGCAGATTATTGACAAGCTCGAACACGATCTCCCCTGCGCCCTCGGGCGTCAGAACGGCATCGATCGCCGCTTCGATCGTGTCATCATCCTCGTCGATCGAGAATTTCACCCAGCGGTAATCGTTATTGAGGCCGGACATCACCCTGTACAGCTCCGGTTTTTTCGAAGCCGGTACTGGAGAACCGATATTGAAAATGCGGAGCGCCGCGGATTCATCGTCATCATCAAAGATCACGACAACTTCGGCCTGGCCCATATTGTCGAGTCCCATGACGCCCAGACGGAGCGCCTGACCGTCTTCTGTTTCTTCATATTCATAGCCGTTTGCCTTCAGATAGGCTTTGGTTACTTCCATACAAACACCCATGGTTAATTCCTCCAGAATTCAATATTTGTGTTATTTTACCATACTATCTATGCCGTATACAATCCGTATTTCCCGTTCGTCCGCAAGCTTGCCCGCAATGACCTCTCCCGGCACTTCGTGTCACCCTCTCCTAAAGGAGAGGGCTTCTGCCTTCACTCAGAGCAATGCTTCTTCCAGCCGCCGCACGCCATCCCGGATCTCCGCTTCCTGCAGGTTCGCGAAGCCCAACAGCACACTGGCGCTCTCCCGCGGCGTCAGGAAATACTCCGACACCCCGTAGATCTTCACGCCCGCTTCCTTCGCGGCGGCAATGAGCCGGCTCTCCGGCACGCCCTTTTTCGATGTAAGGCGCAGATACAGGCCGGCTCGCTCCCCGGAAACGGAAAATGCCCCGGCAAACGGCTGCAGCGCTTCGATCAGTGCATCATGCTTCCCGCGGTACACCCCGCGCATCCGGTTCAGATGCCGTTCAAAATAGCCGCCATCCATGAATTTTGCCAGCACTTCCTGGTCGATCCTGGACACGGTCTGCGAATAGTAGCCGCATTTTTCATCAAAATCCCGGTTCAGGCTTTCTGGCAGCACCATGAAGCTCACACGGATCGCCGGCGTGACCGTCTGCGAAAATGTTCCGAGATAAATGATCGGATCCGAGACGCCGAGCGCCGACAGGGACGGGATTGGCTTTCCCCTGTAACGGAACTCCGAATCATAATCGTCTTCCAGGAGATAGCGGCCGGGCCGCTCCTCCGCCCAACGCAGCAGCTCCTGCCGCCGGTTCAGCGGCAGCACGGCCCCCGTCGGGAACTGATGCGCCGGCATCACATATACCATATCCGCATCCGTCTGCCGCAGCTCCTCCGTCCGGATTCCCTGCCTGTCCGTGCTGATCGGCAGGATCTCATGCGACAGCCGTTTCAGCATCCGGCTCACATGCCGGTAGGTCGGATCCTCCACGGCGATGCGCCGGCTGCCGGTCAGCTGCGTGAGCAGCATCAGCAGATAAGCTGTTCCCGCGCCGATCACCACCTGTTCCGGCTTTGCGCGCATTCCGCGCGAAGAATTCAGGTATCTGCAGATCGAGGCACGCAGGCCGTATTCCCCCCGCGGGTCGCCGCCGGTCAGCACCTCCCGGTTCTCCTCGATCAGGATCTCCCTGGCCAGCTTTCTCCAGGTCGCGAACGGGAAATGCGCCACATCCACGCCGAAGGGCGCAAAATCCACGGCATAGTCCTCTGTCTGCGGTGCTTTGTCCGGCGAAAATGTTTCCGCTGCGGCCGCATTTTCCCCGGCATAATTCCACTGCACGTCCGCAGCAAAATAACCCCGCTGCGGCTCCGGGATCAGATAACCCTCCGCTGTCAGCTGGTCATAAGCCGTCTGCACAGTGTTCCGGCTGATCGAAAGCGCGAGCGAGAGCGCGCGGGTGGAGGGCAGCTTCTCGCCTTTCCGGATCCGGCCCGTGAGGAGTTCCCTCTTTATATAAGAATAGATCTGTTCGTAATACGGGCTCCTGCCGTCCGCGGCAAGCGGTATCGAAAGCTCCATAATGATCTCCTTGATGAAAGAGGCAGGCTGTGAGCCATGGGGACAGGTCCCGTGGGTTATCCGAAATAACCCACGGTGCCTGTCCCCA
>DFKM01000172.1 GCA_002373555.1 Lachnospiraceae bacterium UBA3645 | reverse complement strand
CATGTGGATTTCATGATCGGAACCGCGGACATGAATATTGATGCGATCACGAGAGACGGCAGGACTGTGCCGATCTTCCGGAACGGAAGCTGGGCGTAAGCTGCAGCATGACCTGCGCATGTGTCTGTGACACATGCCGGAAACGAAAAGGTTTTTCATAAAAATTGCCCCGCC
This sequence comes from Lachnospiraceae bacterium UBA3645, assembly GCA_002373555.1. GTDB lineage: Bacteria > Bacillota > Clostridia > Lachnospirales > Lachnospiraceae > UBA3305. Next base: position 5,850 of record DFKM01000172.1, on the reverse strand, counting down.
GTGACGGCGGGGCGTATTTGTTTGGCGGAGCGTTATCCTTTTGCGGCGATTATATCATACAAATGTGCTGCACGGAAGAAAAATTCAGACAGCAGGGCGGTATAATTGTGGCATTCTGGCGGAGGTTTTGTTATAATAACGAAACAGTCAAGGAGGAAGCGCATATGAGCAGAAAAGATATTCCGTCCATGGATCAATGGCTGGCCGAAGCAAAGCAGAGCGAACACGCGGCCAGGATCGGTATGTACCTGACGCACAACGGCGTCGTCAGAGAGGATGCCAAAGCAGCCGTCAGGAACGGCGTAAAGGATACCGCGCCGGTTACCGGCATGTATTTTTCGTATGATGCAGCGAAGGTGGAGGAAGCCATCGCGGAAACGTACACCATGGAGGGGATCTATTATATCCGTGTATGGCTGAACGAAGGACAGCTGGAGGTCGGCGATTCCATTATGTATGTGCTGATCGGCGGCGATATCCGCCCGCATGTGATCGACGGACTGCAGTATCTGGTCGGGAAGATCAAGAATGAGTGCGTGGTGGAGAAAGAACTGACAGATTGATCTGCGTACTGCGGGATGCGGCAGCGAGGCGGCATCCCGCGGATCGTTTTTTGGAGGAGCGGGATGATGGAGTGGATCTCAAACAGTAATATTCTCATTGTCGGGCTGGGTCTGATCGGCGGAAGCTACGCCCGGGCGCTGAAACGGCTGGGTTACAGGATCAGTGCGATCGAGACGAGGAAAGAAAGTATTGCCTATGCGCTTCGCACCGGAATGATTGACGCCGGCAGCGATCAGCCGGATCCGGAACTGATCGGGAGCGCTGAAGCGGTCATTTTCGGACTGTATCCGGAAGCGTTCAAGGCCTGGATCCGGGAGCATCAGGACAAGCTGAAGCCGGGTTCGATGATCACGGATGTCACCGGCGTGAAACGGTGCATTGTCTACGATATTCAGGAAATGCTCCGCCCGGATGTGGAGTTCATTGCGTCTCACCCGATGGCCGGGCGGGAGGTATACGGCGTGGAGAACAGCGACGACCGGATCTTCCGGGATGCGAATTTCATTGTCACGCCTACCGAAAAGAACAGTGCGGCCGCCGTGGAATGGTGCAAGAGCCTCGGCCGGATCCTGGGATTCCGGAAGATCAGCATCCTGTCGCCGGAAGAACATGATGAGATGATCGGTTTCTTAAGCCAGCTGACGCACTGTATTGCTGTTTCACTGATGACATGCTCGGATAATCATCATCTGGTGGATTATACGGGCGACAGCTTCCGGGATCTGACCCGGATCGCGCGGATCAATGAAGACATGTGGAGCGAGCTGTTCCTGCTCAATAAGGATGCGCTTCTGACGCATATGGATCTGTTCCTGCAGGAGTTCGGTGAGCTGCGGGATATGCTGGCGGCGGAGGATGCGGAAGGACTGAAGGAAAAAATGCGGCTGAGCACGGAACGAAGAGCCTGGTTCGATATGTAGCCGGCCCGCTGCCGCCGGAAGATTCGACGGCTATTTCGCTGACTATGGAAATGCCGGACCCGGCAGCAGCCGGGAGAGAAGGATATGCTATGAATAATCAAAGAAAATGGTGGAAGATCCCGGCCGGGATCCTGTGTGTATTGGTACTGCTTGTGATCGGTTATTTGCTCTACGTGATCCTGACGTATAACAGGATCGAAGATCATCAGCAGCTGGAAACGGGCGGCAGTGCAGCGGAGGAAGTGCTCCCGGCGGACGGTGAGTATACCGTCGTCACTCAGAACTGTGGTTTCGGTGCCTATACGCCTGATTTTACGTTCTTTATGGACGGCGGGACGCAGTCCTGGGCAAATGATAAGGAAACTGTGATCGCGGATATTGACGGTCTGGCAGAGGCAGCCGCCTCGTTTTCGCCGGATTTCATTCTTTTCCAGGAAATCGATTTTGATTCCACGCGCAGTTATCATGTGGACGAGCGAGTACAGATGCAGGAGCATTTCCCGGATTACGCGGAGGCATTTGCAGTGAATTACCATTCGGCTTTCCTGATGTACCCGTTCACCCAACCGCATGGTGCGTCCAACTCCGGTATCCAGACTTTCAGCCGGACAGGCATCACGTCGGCGGAGCGCAGAAGCCTGGAGATCTCGACCGGTTTTTCAAAGTTCCTGGATCTGGACCGCTGCTACAGTGTTTCCAGAATTCCCGTGTCGGACGGGAAGGAACTGGTTCTGTATAATGTTCATTCCTCCGCTTACGGCGGAAGCGACGCGATCCGTACATCCCAGATGTCGCAGCTGATGGGCGATATGAAAGCGGAATATGAAAAAGGCAATTACTGTGTCTGCGGCGGAGATTTCAACCACGATTTTACCGGTAATTCCAGAGAAGTCTTCGGATTCGGCGGCGATTACGGATGGGCGCAGCCGTTCCCGGTGGATCTGATTCCCGAAGGCATACGCCAGTGCCTGGATTATGATGATCCGGAACTGATTCCGACCTGCCGCAACTGTGATGTCCCCGCTGGGCCTGACTGTGCTGTGTTCGTTGTAGACGGATTTCTTGTTTCGGAGAATGTCAGTGTGACAGAGCTGCATAACATTGATGCGGGTTTTGCATTTTCCGATCACAATGCGGTGGTCATGAAATTCCGGCTGGGAGGAGAATGATCGGGCGCGGATCAGAAAGCAGCCTGAACGGATACGAAACTGCAGTTCTACCGGCATTCTACTTTCAGGAGGTGGATGATCGGCTGTTTCAGCGGTTACCATAGCATCATCAACCGAAGGAGCCGGAGAAGATGGATCAGAAGAAAACGGGACAGTATATAGCGGGGAAAAGAAAAGCACTGGGCCTGACGCAGGCGAAGCTGGCGGAAAAGCTGGGCATGAGCGATAAGTCGGTCTCCAAATGGGAGCGCGGCGTTTGTCTGCCGGATGTGTCGGTCTATCAGCCGTTGTGCGAGATCCTTGGGATCACTATCAACGAGTTTATTGCCGGCGAAGATATCGATGAGGAAGCGCTGGCAAAAAAATCGGAGGAAAATCTGATCCTGGTTTCGGCGGATGCGCTGAAAAGGAGAAGGCGGCTCACGCGGATCATTGCTGCCGTGACTGCGGCCGCAGTTCTGATATCCGCGGTACTCGGGTATGTGCTGGTGCGGGAAGGTTATTTTGACCGCAACTATGTGATCCCGGTGTCCATGGGCAGCCCGGAGATGCAGGCGGCGCAGATGATGTCCGATGCCGAAGCGTATTTATTCCGGTATGATGCAGGCAGATCCTTTCAGAAGATGGCCGTCTACATCACAGAATACAGGAGCGGGCAGGTGGTCTCCAGGGAGCCGTTTATTGAATTCGCAGCGGATGATCATGAGGGAAGACTGCGCGGAACCATCAGCATCGTCAGGGATAAGAAAACGTATGATCTGAAACTGACCGGGATCCGGGAGTTTGAAGATCACAGCGGGAACGCCTCTGTGGAGGGACCTTGTCCGGTCAGTAAGAAGCTTGGAGCCCCGGAGAATTACAGCTCGGGAGTCAGCCGGACAGAGGACAGAGTGCAGATCACAGAGGATACGGAGATCCGGCTGGTCGGATTTTCTTATACGCCGCAGAATAAAGATCTGATCGTAGGATCGCTCGACAGTACGGAAGACGCGGCAGATTTCCGATTTGTGGTCTCCGTGGTATTCAGCACGCAGAACTGACGAAGGAACGGATGTCCGCATGGGTCAGTGCGCCGCCAGCATCCGCATCAGTTCCTGTGCCGGCCTGCCAAGCCCGTTCCGGCAGGCGTACATCCGGATTTCCAGCGGTATGGCAGGTGAGAACGGCACTGCCGCCAGGTGCGGCTGACGAAAGAGCATATAGTTCCGGTAAGGAACGATTCCGATACCTCCCCCTGAGACGATCCTTGAGAAGATCGTCTCCAGACGGGAGGTGTTGATTTCTTCCGGAGAGAGATCATTTTCGAGGAAGATCTTCTGGCAGAGTTTATAGATGGCGGTGTATGGTTTCATCAGGAGAAGCGATTCGGTGCGCAGATCCCGGAGGCTGATATGCTCGGCTGCGCTGAGGGGATGGGATTCCCGCATGACCGCGACCAGCTCGTCTCTTGCGATGATGACGGAATCCAGGGCTTCAAATTCCGGAGAGAACGGTCTGGAGATGATCAGGTCATAGCGGCCGGCCCGGAAGTCTTCGACAAGCGCAGCTTCCTCGACATCATTCAGTTCAACCTTGATCTCAGGATGCGCAGTCGTGAAAGCCGCGATCTTTTCACTGAGATGATACTGGCCGAGCAGCGGGAGGGTGCCGATGCGGATGGATCTGTCCGTCTTGAATCGCGTCAGGTGAGAGAGGGCGATCTGATGCTGCATCAGGATCAGCTGCACATCGCCGGCGAAGATCACGCCGGCTTCCGTGAGCGCTGCGCTGCGCCTGCTGCGGTCGATCAGCGATACGCCTAGCTCTTCCTCCAGTTTTTTCAGCTGTTTGGAGAGAGAGGACTGGGAGATGTGCAGGGCGTCGGCGGCCTTCAGGAAGGTGTCGTGTTCGGTGATCGCCTGAAAGCAGGCAAGCTGTTCAATGGTCATTTCGCTTTCTCCTTTACGGAAGTCTTTCGGGAGCTCTCTGCCGCGGACGGATCGTATCCCGGCGACTGTTTCCTGCAAAAAAGAGAAATACTGGTGAAAGATTCCAATATGGAAACTATTGTAATGCAATCGGAATTGATTGGCAAGAGGTAAGCTGATAGGATGAGAGTGAACAGACCGGACGCAGATGTCTGATGAAGATCGGTGCATGATATCAGGTTTACTAAATGATTAAGGCCTGATGTTCAAGTGGATCTGAAATGGTTTCAGATGCAGGTGAGCGTTTCTGTGCACAAGAACCAGCTTCATTTTCGTTTATGGTCCGGATGCGTGCATGAATAACAGGATTCTTATATATTATGGTCCGGCAGTTGGACCATAAAGAGAAGAGAGGAAGCATATTCTGCACGAAATGGGCAGATTTGCATTGGAAAATCGTACATTGCTTTTCAATTGCAGACCATAAATCCGGTGTGGTATTTGCTTTGTGCACGGAAAGAGGCCATAAAATAAGGAGTAAAGGAATCGGTGCACGGAGGAAGACAGGAAATCCGGCAATCAGGCAAGAATCATTATTAATCCATCAGGAGGGATAATCATGGGTAAAGTAAGCGATCTCAGAAGTGCGCTGGCACTGCTTTCGGAAGTACCGGGCCAGTTGATCGAAACAGATGTGGAAGTCGATCCCGCAGCGGAGCTGTCCGGTGTCTACAGGCATATCGGTGCCGGTGGGACCTGTGAGCGTCCGACAAAGGAAGGCCCTGCCATGATCTTCAACAATGTCAAGGGACACCCCGGCGCAAGAGTTGCAATCGGCGTGCTGGCGAGCCGCAAGCGTGTCGGCATGCTGCTGGACTGCGATCCGAAGGAACTCGGAAAGAAAATGTGGGCTTCCGTAGATAATCCGATTCCGCCGGTGCTGACAGAGGAACCGGCACCCTGCCAGGAAGTCGTCTACCGTGCGGACGAGCCGGACTTCGATCTTTACAAGCTTGTTCCGGCACCGACAAATACCCCGGATGATGCCGGCCCGTATATCACGCTCGGGATGGTCTATGCGACGCATCCGGATACCGGCGTCAATGATATTACGATCCATCGTATGTGCATCCAGGGCAAGGATGAACTCTCGATCTTCTTTACGCCAGGTGCGAGACATATCGGCGCGATGGCCGAGCGCGCGGAGCAGCTCGGACAGAAACTCCCTGTATCGATCTCGATCGGTGTGGATCCGGCCATTGAGATCGGCGCCTGCTTCGAGCCGCCGAC
>DFKM01000074.1 GCA_002373555.1 Lachnospiraceae bacterium UBA3645 | reverse complement strand
TTGCCACGCGTTGGTGTTCCGAATTCTACCTGCAGCCTGGTTGCGTCCAGCGCCAGCTTCGCGTTGTTGATGATCTGATTGCTGACTGCCGTAACTGCTTTGGAACGCTGGATCTCTTTTTCGAGCTGTTCCTGCGTGAGGTCCTCGTCATTCAGTCGCTCCAGCTGAGCGAACAGATGATCGTTAAGATCCTGAATCTTATTCTTCACTTGGTTTTCCTCCCTTTATTGAGCATGGCTCTCACCCGTGCGATCTCTTCCGGAGTAGCCAGCTTCGGTTCCGGATCCCTGATCGGATCCGGATTATAGAAGTCCGGAAGCTCTTCCTTTCGCTTCGGTCTTTCTGATGATTGCCAGGAACGTGCCTTCGACTTCCAGTCTCTAATCGGATACCCGGAAGATGTCTTCCAGTCCTGAGACTCGTAGAAGTTGAAGAAGCGTGCCGGATCGATCGTGAGACCTTCTTCTTTTACGAACTGTTTAACTTCGTCGAGTGTGGGCGCTGCTCTCTCTTCTTTATTTCTTACTTTCTTTATTTCTTTATATTCTTTATACGTTGCCACTTCATTGCCACTTCCCTGCCACTTCATTGCCACTTCATCTGCCGGTTGCGTGCCGGTTTGCGTGCCGGTCTCTCGCTCCTGACTTTGAAAATGTGCGTATTTTATCGCATTTATGAGCAGTCCGTAGCGTGTCCGTTTGCATGCCACTTCACCTGTGCTTTTCAGGTGCTCGAGAGCAGTCCGGACGTTCTTCTCTGAGAGCCCGGTATTTTTCGATATTGTGTTGATGCTCTCGAGCATTTCCCCTCGCCCGATCTCGATTCCTCTGAAACGTGACGGCTCGTAATTGACACGCAGGCAGATGTATTCCCAGAGGTGTGCGGTCTTGGGATCGGTGAACCATTCCCAGTCAAGCTTGGACCTGTAGTCCTTTACGAATCCTCCCTCACCCTGCATCCGGTCCCCTCCTTCCTGTTAGAACGGCAGGTCATCTCCTGAGACTTCCGTGTCCGCGTCTCCGACGTCGAATCCTTCATTCGCGTGGGCGCTTGCCTCTGCCATCGTGTATGAAGTCCCGTTGTTCGGGTAATCGGACCGGCTCGTCTTCTTAGAGTCTGCCAGCTGTACACGATCGACCAGCACATCGGTCGTGTATACCGTCTTGCCATCTCGATCCGTGTAGGATCCTGTCTCGATCGAGCCCTCGACCGTGACCATGGAGCCCTTCGTGCCGTAGCCTCCGATGAAGTCAGCGCTCTGTCTCCATGCGACGCATGAGATAAAGTCTGCGCCGGGTTCCTGATCTTCCTTTGTCTTCCTGCGGTCGCAGGCGACTGTGAAGCGGCAGCGGCTGGTTCCGCTGGAAGTCTTGCGGACCTCCGGATTCTTCGTGAGTCTTCCCAGCAGGATAACTCTGTTAATTGATGCCATCGTTTTCTTTCTCCTCCTGAACGAAGATCTGAATCTCCATTCGCGGTCTTTCACTGTATGTCTTTCGCGCTTCGATTCCGTAGATTTGAGCATCATCGATCCAGGCGATTTTGTTCAGAGCGTCGAGGACCTTGACCAGATTATCGAGATCCGGCTTTGTGACCTTCGGAATCTGTTCGCCGGATGCAGCTGCCTGTTTCTTTTTGCTCCAGCTTTTGAGAATCGGGAAAAATGCAGTAATGACAACTCTGATCGGTCCTTCTGCAGGTTTCCGATCGGGATATGCCTCTACATATGCCAGTCGCACAAGGTTCTCGTACTTGTCTGTTTTTTTGTCTGGATAAGCGAAGCCGGTCCGCGTGAACCGCGGCCGGCCTTTCGCTACTGGCTCTCCCGGAACGGTGAATTCCAGGACCGTCATTCGCTTATCTCTCCATTCTCATCAAACTGAAGTGACTGCTGACCGTCCGGCACCCAGTCTTCAGCAAGCTTCTCATACGGAGCAGGAACCGGAGTGACGCGCCACTCGACGCAAATATCATCGTCATAGTTATTGACTGTGCCAGCCCTCGTGAGTTTCAAATCAAGTTTTACCTTCCGAGGCTTCTTGAAATCCTTCTGGTTGCTGAATGTGTCGTTGACCATATCGTTGAGTGCTTGATTGAGAAGTTCTGTCAGTTCTCCTGCATTCGCTCCGAAGATCCTGCTTGTGTCCGCTCCACACGCTTTAATCCAAACAGCCATCAGATCAAGCTCTCCTCTGCCTGCTCGGGTTCAGGTTTCCTCTCTACAACTTCAGCCTCCATGACTTCGCCGGTCTCCGGATTCATCGGCGCCTGGGGCATGCCGGCTTCTTCCGGTTCTTCCCTGCCGACTTCCTCCGCTGCATACATTCCGCCGAGGTTTGTCGGGAATGCTTCGCGAAGTGCCTGCACCAGGGCGACCTTGCGGATCATGGTTGCCGGCTTCTTGCTCCACTGACTGTTGAGCGTGCCGTCCTTCTTCCGTGCTGCATATTCCTCGAAGGATACTTCAGCGCGGGTGCTGTGGCTCCGGTCCTTCCGGAAGACTTCCGCCCAGCCTCCGATGATTGTTTCGCCAGGCAGAGTAATCATGCCTTCACGGTACTCGACATCGCCGGTCTCGCTGTTCTGGGCGACGATGCCGGCCTTGACGCCATCGAATGCAGGAATCGCTTCCGCCCGCTTCATGAATGCGTCCTTTCCGGTGACCATGGTCGCAGGCTCGTTTCCATACTTGATGCAGTAGGCTTCTTTGAGCCATGGGTTCAGTCCGGAGTATTTGCAGAGATTGATGAACATCGCGACTTCCTGATCGGTGACGCGGTCCTTGTCTCCGGATACGAGATAGTTCTTGACGATCGCCGGTGTGAGTTTTACTTCCATGCCGTTTGCCTGGAATACCGCGATCGCGTCCTTCTTCTGCTGGGGTGCTGCCTTGCTGAGTCTGTTTGCTACTGCCATGATTATTTCCTTCCTTTCTTCTGCGCTTTCTTAGCGCGTGCCTTCTCCGCCTTTACGATATTGCGGATGTACTCGTTGACGCTTGTTTTTTCGATGTGCCAGCTGCGTCCGATCTTCTCAGCCCGGAGTTCTCCGGTCTTGCAGGCGTCCTGGATCCTCCGCTCGGATTTTCCGGTCATGATGACCGCCTGCTGTGTGCTGATGATCTGCTTTTTTGCCATGTCACTTCTCCCTTCTTTCCTTAGCAACTGAAACGAACCGGAGCCCGTTTTTCTTCATGTAATTTGTGAGGTCCATCGCCTGGCTGTACGTGAGATCAATGAGCTTGAATGTTGGGCTGTACAGATAATCCTCCGGGCCCTTCTCCGCTTTCGGCTCTGGCGCTTCCACAGGCGCCGGCTTTGCCATCAATTCGGCGCGTTCTGCTTCCCGGCGGAGTCTTTCCTGTTTCAGGCGTTCCTTCTCGATCCGGGCCTGTTCTGCGGCTCTCTCGGATTCATCCCACGCGTCCGTTGTTCTCCGGACGTCGAGTGTCTTCATGTACTCCCGCAGCAGGAAGTCCAGCTTCTCAGGGCGTTCCTTATCGGCCATGAGTGAGAGCGTGTAAATGTCATTTGAGATCCGGACCTTCTCTGCCTCGAGCTCGCGCTTCCACTTTTCGTCGGAGCATGTCGTGTTCAGCCAGCTGTCCTTCCAGATCTTCTCCAGTTCGACCGTGTGCTTGCCGTTCTCGGCCCACCACACTTCGATGCGTCTGCGCTTTTCTGTCTTGGCCTGTTCCTCGTAGTCTTTGACCTGCGCGTCGATCTCTCCGCTGACGGCCTTGATCTTTCCGATCAGGACCTTCGCCTGTGCTTCAAATCGTTCATACGGCTCGCAGAATTCTTTCTTGACCGCGATCTTCCGGTCGTTGATCTCCTTGGCGACCTTGTTCAGCGCCGCGCGTGTCTTCTTCGCCTCGGGCATCTGATCGTCTGTAAATGTCAGTCCTCTGTACTTCTCGAGCTGGGCATCCAGCTGGGCGTTCAGCTCTTCAAAATTCCAGTTCAGCAGTCCCAGCTTCTGCTCAACTCTTACCTCCAATGCTTTTGCTGTCTCTGTCATTTCCCCTCCTTTGCTTAGATTGCCGGAAGCAGCAGTGCCGGCTCCCGGTCCTCAACTACGTGACGCCAGAAGTCCTTCACTCCGTCTCGGATGTACTTCAGATCGTCCTCGACCTCCTCGCGCTCGATGTGATAAGTCACGAGCTCGCTGTTCTCACTCGGATAAACGAGCTCCGCGTACAGTTCGACAAAGTCGAAGCCGGTCACGTTCAGTCCGTGCAGGACCTGGATGTAATAGTTCTCCGGTATCCTCTTTTCCTTCTTACTTCGGTCAAACCATTTTTCCTTGTC
>DFKM01000215.1 GCA_002373555.1 Lachnospiraceae bacterium UBA3645 | reverse complement strand
CCCGGCAGACAGCACCGACGCTGCAAGATCAGTAACGATAGACATAGCGGTGATCAGACTCCCTTACATGAGTAATTACACGGATTTCGCGCCCCTCGAACAGGAGGAGGGCGTTAATCTCTACTACGTGTCGAAGATCTCGGAAATGGGGATGCCGGATCTGATCCTTCTGCCCGGGACCCGCAATACGATCGAGGACCTGCGATGGCTCAAAAAGTCGGGGCTGGCAAGATGGATCGACAGGCTTGCCGGCTATCACCGCGCCCGGAACGCCGGCCTTCAGAGTATGCCGGAAGAAGGGGAGTTTCCCAATGCTCCGCTGCTCATGGGCATCTGCGGCGGTTACCAGATGCTGGGAAAAAGGATTTTGGATCCGTTTTCAAGCGAAGCGGGAGGCGCAGAGGAAGGACTGGATCTGCTGCCCGTTGAAACGGTGTTCCGGGAAGAGAAACTGACGAAGCAAAGCGCCGGAAGGACCTGCCTGCTGGCAGGGGCATGGACAGCGCTTTCGGATCTTCCGGTTTCCGGGTATGAGATCCACATGGGAGAGACCGTGTATTTGGGGGATCCGGATGGTGACAGGATCCGCCAGGACGGCCTGCCCGCAGGATCTGTTTTTGCAAAGCTCGGCGGACCGGATGGCGCCGTATATGACAATGCTCTGGGAACATACTTACATGGAATCTTCGACGAGCCGGCATTTCGGAAGGCGCTGATCGCGCTTTTGCGTGATAGAAAAGGTACCGCTGTATTGGAGAAAGATGCTGGGCTTTTCTGGTCTGCGGCGAACTCCAATACCATCGCAGCGGGGAATCCGCAGAGCGCCCGGCAGATGCAGGACAGACAGCTGGATATCCTTGCGAGCATGCTCAGGGAGAGTCTGGACTGGAAGCTGATCTATAAAGCGATCGGAATCTGACGATCAGGGCCCGGAAGCTGCCGAACCACCGCGAACAGCCAAAAAAATGAACCGCTCAGGAAAGGAGCCGCAGTGAAGATCGATCACATAAAACCTGCAGACATAGAGAATGCCAGCATGCAGATCATACGCAGCGAGCTCGCTCAGATGGGAAAAGAGGTCCCTCAGGAGCTGGCTCCGGTCGTTCTGCGCGTGATCCATGCGACTGCGGACTTCGAATACGCGGATACGATGACCTTCTCTCCGGATGCAGTGGAGAAAGGAAGAGAGGCGATCCGAAGAGGTGCACGGATCGTGACGGATACGAATATGGCCCTTGCCGGTGTGAACAAAAAAGCGCTGGCTAAGTGGGGCGGGGAGGCCCGGTGTTTCATGGCGGATCCGGAAGTTGCGGCGGAGGCTGCGGCGCGAGGGATGACGCGCGCGGCGGTGAGCATGGAGAAGGCGGCAGCGCTGGGCGGAGAGACGATCTTCGCGATCGGAAACGCGCCGACAGCGCTTTTGGCGCTTAAAGAGCTGATGGATAAGACAGGCTTCAGACCGGCCCTGATCATCGGAGTACCGGTTGGCTTTGTCAATGTGGTGAATGCCAAGGAACAGATCATGGAGACGGATGTCCCGTGGATCGTTGGCAGAGGGAGAAAAGGCGGAAGCGGCGTCGCCGCGGCCATCTGCAATGCCCTGCTCTATGGGATGTGATCAGCAGCGATGACAGAACACGCAGATCTGAAGAAGACAAAAACAGCGAGATACATAGAGAAGGACGGCAAGCGCCTGCGCTTCGGCTTTACGACCGGAAGCTGTGCGGCGGCAGCTGCTGCAGCGGCGGCACGAATGCTGCTGACCGGGGAGAGTGTGCAGGAAGCAGAGATCCGCACGCCGGGCGGACCGGTGTTCCGGGCACAGATCCTTGAGCAGAAAATCCGTTATGAAGAAGATCAGGGGTCGGAATCCGCAAGGCCGGTATGTGCTTCATGCGCAGTCAGAAAGGACGGAGGCGACGACCCGGACATCACGACAGGGACGCTGATCGGGGCGGAAGTATCGTGGTCTGAACAGTCGGGAATTACCATAGACGGCGGAACCGGCATAGGAAGGGTCACAAAGCCCGGGCTGGATCAACCTGTCGGAGCGGCGGCAATAAACCATGTGCCCAGGCAGATGATCACTGCGAACGTTGATAGGGTTCTGGAAGCGTGGAGGGAAGATCACGCCGACATGTCGCTCGGCAAGTCTCCCGATACCATTCCCGGCCTGCGCGTTATCATCAGCGCGCCTGAAGGGGAAGCGCTGGCTGCCCGCACCTTTAATCCCAGACTGGGGATTACCGGCGGGATCTCCATTCTGGGAACCACCGGCATTGTGGAGCCCATGAGTGACCACGCTGTGGTGGAGACCATACGGGCGCAGATGAGCGTTCAGAAAGCGGAAGGAGCCCGGTCTGTGGTAATGGCACCCGGAAATTACGGGCTCGCATTTTTGACACAGAAGTATGGAATACGGGAGGACAGAGTTGTCCTGATCTCCAATTATGCGGCGGAAGCGGCAGAACTTGCAGCGGAGATTGGATTTGAGGAAGTTCTGCTTGCCGGCCATATCGGCAAACTGGTCAAAATAGCGGGCGGCGCACGCAATACGCACTCCATGTACGGAGACCGCAGGATGGAAATCCTGGGAGAGATCGCCGGCGAGTACTGTAAAGAGCAGGAACGGGAGAATCTGAGGAAAGAACTTGAAGATTGTGTCATGACGGACGCGGCGCTTCAGGTCCTTGAGCGGCATGGCGTGAAGGAGCGGGCGGCGCGGGAGATGGCGCACCGGATCTGCGGATATATGGAGGAGTGGTCCGGCGGGAGGCTGCGCGCTGAGACGATCGTGTTCGCGAATAAGGACCGGGAACTGGT
>DFKM01000180.1 GCA_002373555.1 Lachnospiraceae bacterium UBA3645 | reverse complement strand
GCGAAGGATTTCCTGAACTGGCTTGTATATGATGAAGCAGGACAGGATTTTGTCGTGAATCAGTGCGCACTGGTTCCTGCATACTCCAACATCACGCTGGAAGTTGCGGATCCGCTTTCCGCTTCCGTAAAGAGCTACTCTGACAGCGGAGCCCTGATCCCCAACTACAACTATCTGCCGGATGATCACTATGCAAAGTGCGGCGCTTCCTTCCAGAAGTATCTTGCCGGCGAGACTGACCGTGCCGGATTCGCACAGGAGATCACCGATTACTGGGCAACTGCAGAAGTAGGAGAACACTGATCGTTTTTGACCGATGCCGGGATCATCTCCCGGCAGCGGTGTTTAATTTGAGGAGAAAGAATGAAACAGAATACACTGTCATATAAAGTCAAACAGTATCTGATGTTTGCTGGACCCGGAACGATCCTGTTCCTGGCGGTGGTCATCGTTCCCTTCCTCTACGGTCTTTATCTGACGCTGACCAGCTGGGACGGCGTCAGCGCCGTAAAGCCGTTTGTAGGATTTGACAACTTTGCCGCTGCCTTCGCGGATGCGGATTACTGGCATGCGATGGGACGTACGGTCATTTATTCGGCCATATCCGTCGTACTGATCAATATCGTTGCATTTGCGCTGGCTTATCTGGTGACCAAGGGAATCAAGGGACAGAACTTCTTCCGCGCGGGTTTCTTCGTGCCGAACCTGATCGGCGGTATCGTTCTCGGTTATATCTGGAAATTTGTATTTAACCGCGCATTCGTCGCCATCGGAAACATCTTTTCCGGAGGAACGACTGCTTCGCTTCTTTCCACGACGAACGGCGCCATGTTCTGCCTGATCCTGGTTTCGGTCTGGCAGTATGCCGGTTATATGATGCTGATCTATGTCGCGGGCTTCATGAGCGTTTCCGCGGATGTTAAGGAAGCGGCCATGATCGACGGCTGCAACTCCAGCCAGGCGATGTGGAATGTTACGATCCCGCTGATGCGCGCATCCTTCGTACAGTGCATTTTCCTTTCCATCACACGCTGCTTCGTGGTCTATGATGTGAACCTGTCCCTGACAAACGGTGAGCCTTTCAACTCCTCCGTTATGGCAGCCATGCATGTTTACAACCAGGCGTTCACGTACAAGAACTATGGTCTTGGCCAGGCGGAAGCGCTGATCCTGTTCATCGTCTGCGCAGTCGTAGGCGTAACGCAGGTCATGATCGGTAAGAGAGGGGAGGTAGCAGCATAATGACTGATAATGAAAGAGCCGCAAGAAAAAAGAAGATCATGAACGTGATCATGTGGATTGTTCTGCTGATCGTCTTCATCTGCTTTATCGCCCCCTTTATCCTTGTCATTATCAATGTCTTCAAGACAAAGGGTGATATCACCTCCAATCCGCTGGCATTGATCGGCAGACATGGATTCACGCTGAAGAACTTCCCCGAAGCCATGAAGAAGATGAACTTCTGGAGAGTGTTCGGCAACTCGTTCTTCATCACGACATGCGCCACGATCCTGACCATCATCGTTTCCTCCATGACCGCTTACGTCTTCGTAAGAAACGGGAAATGGAAATTCGTCACGCTGATCTTCTCCCTGATGATCGCGTCGATGGTCATTCCCTTCCAGGTCCTCATGGTACCGCTCGTATCCGTATACGGCGGACTGCTGGGCGTCCTGAATCACAGGATCACACTGATCCTGATGCATGTCGGATTCTCCGTCTCGATGGCCATGTTCATGTTCCACGGCGCCATCAAGACGAATATCCCGCTGGAGCTTGAGGAAGCCGCGACGATCGACGGCTGCAACAAATGGCAGACCTATTGGAAGATCGTTTTCCCGCTCCTTACGCCCACCATCGCGACAGTCGCCATCATCAACGCCATGGCGTACTGGAACGACTACCTCCTTCCCAGCCTTGTGCTGAAGAAGAAAGAACTCTATACCATCCCGATCGCCACACAGGCCTTCTACGGAACCTACTCGACCGATATCGGACTGGTCATGGCGGCCCTGCTGCTTGCCATGCTGCCGATCCTGATCCTGTATATCTTCCTGCAGAAGTACATCGTTGAGGGTGTTACCTCCGGTGCTGTCAAGGGCTGATCACGATCAAAACAATTATCCCGCCGGGCTTCCCGGCGGGATTTCATGGAAAAAGGAGCGGACAGGCGGATGATAAAGAAAATATTTGATATGGACAATCCGCTGATGCAGGGCCTTTCCACGGCAGCGTATCTGATGATCCTGAATCTGCTGGCCATGGTCTGCTGCCTGCCGGTCTTCACAGCCGGGGCTTCTCTGACCGCACTGCATGATGTCATACGGGACATGGTGCGGCACGAAGAAACCTATCCGGCAAAAATGTTCTTTGATTCATTCAAAAAAAATCTGCGGGCGGGTTCTCGCATGGGGCTGATCTTCATCGCCGCTGCGGTCCTGATCCTCGCAAATTATTATGCTGCCGCAGCATTCCTCCCGGCTTTCCGGTTTATTTCACTGGCGCTCGGGATCGTTCTGCTTGCGGTCAGCTTCTGGGCGTTCGCGCTGCTGGCAAGGTTTGAAAATACGGTGCGCGGCACGCTGAGAAATGCTATACTGCTGACGGCGGGATATTTTCCCCGGACGGCGGGAATGACGGCCTTCACGGTCATCTTTTATCTGGCAGCGCTCAAATACACGGCTGTGATCGCGCCGGTGGCCATCATGTTCGGCTTTTCGCTGCCGGTCTATGTATGCACGGTTCTGCTGAACGGAATTCTGGAAAAAATGGAAGCAGGAAATTGACTATGAAAAATACTGTAAAAGCAAGGCTTGCAGAGGTTTATGACGAGCTGAAATGGCTTTACATGGAATTATATAACAACGATACGGAAGCATTTTCCTATTTTACGGACATGCTGATGCGAAGCTTTGATGGGCGCAGAGCAGGTCTGAAGAAAATGGATGAAAAAAGACTTGCGGATCCGGACTGGTACCGCTCGAACAAGATCATGGGGATGATGCTCTATGTGGATCTGTTCGCGGGGGACCTGCAGGGCGTGAAAAAGAAGCTTCCCTATTTTGAGGAGCTCGGGATCAATTACATTCATCTGATGCCGCTGCTGGATACCGTGCCGGAAAAGAGCGACGGCGGCTACGCAGTCACGGATTTCCGGAAGGTGAGAGAGGATCTCGGCACCATGAAGGATCTGGAAGAGCTCTCGAAGGCCTGTCATAAGCGCGGCATTTCGCTCTGCCTGGATTTTGTCATGAACCATACAGGCGATGAACACGCCTGGGCGAAGGCTGCGAGAGCGGGAGATCCGATCGCTAAGGGCAGATACTTCTTCTTTGACAACTGGGATCTGCCCGGAAAGTTCGAGGCCTCCATCCCGGATGTGTTCCCGACCACCGCACCGGGCAGCTTTACCTGGCTTGATGACTGCAATCAGGCCGTTATGACGATGTTTTACCCGTTCCAGTGGGATTTGAACTACTCCAATCCGCTGGTGCTGAATGATATGACGGAAAATCTCCTGTTTCTTGCGAACCGGGGAATGGATGTGATCCGGCTGGATGCGATCCCGTACATCTGGAAGGCCCTCGGCACGGACTGCCGGAATCTCCCGCAGGTACATACGATCGCCAGGATCCTGTATCTGTCATGTTATGTCGTATGCCCCGGCGTTCTGATGCTGGGCGAGGTGGTCATGGAACCGCAGAAGGTGGCCGCCTATTTTGGAACAAAAGACAGACCGGAATGCCGGATGTTATATAATGTAACGACCATGTGCAGTACATGGCACACGCTTGCGACCCGCGACGTCAGGCTGCTGAAGCATCAGATGGATCAGGTGTGCGCACTCCCCCCGCAGTGCATCTTCCAGAATTATCTTCGCTGCCATGACGATATCGGCTGGGGACTCGATTATCCTTTCCTGTCGCAGTTCGGAATCGGGGAAGTCGCACACAAAAGATATCTCAACGATTTCTTTATCGGGCGCTTCCCGGGAAGCTGGTCAAAGGGCGAGCTGTACAATGAGGATCTGCGTCTGGGTGATGCCAGACTCTGCGGGACGACGGCTTCGCTCTGCGGACTGGAGTCCGCCGGGACGGAGGAAGAAGCGGACACAGCCGTCAGACGGGATCTGATGCTGCATGCTTTCATGCTTGCACAGAGCGGCATTCCGGTCCTGTATGCAGGTGACGAGATCGGCCAGCTGAATGATTACAGCTACCATCAGGATCCGAAGAAGGCGGATGACAGCCGGAATGTGCACAGAGGACCGTTCCGCTGGGATCTGGCGGAGCTGCGGCATGATCCGGATACAGTCAACGGCAGGCTGTACGGCCTGCTCAGAAAGCTGATCGAACTGCGAAGCGAGAATGAAGTTTTCCGTGCGGACGCACATGTACATACATTCTGGACCGGCTCCGATTCCGTTCTCGGCCTGTACCGGGAATATGACGGAAAAGGTCTGGTCTGTCTGTTCAATTTTTCGGAATGGCCGATCCCGGTTTATTATCCGGAGGGAACAGACCTGATGAGCGGGAACAAAATCAAAGCGGGAGACAGCCATATCGACGGTTATGGATTCGTATGGCTGGCCACAGGAGAAACGGATGAGCGAGAAGCTTGAGAATGCAAGACGGTTCGAAGCTGACAATATACCGAAAATTGCGATGAACATGCGGCCGGCCTATCATCTGACCGGAAGCATGGGCTGGATCAATGATCCGAACGGCTTTTCCTTATATAAAGGGGAACTGCATCTTTTCTACCAGGCAAATCAGTATGAAAAGAAGGCCGGATCGATCCACTGGGGACATGTAAAAACAAAAGATCTGATCCACTGGGAACGCGTTCCGGTCGCATTGGCACCGGATATGCCGTATGACCGGGACGGCTGTTTTTCCGGCGGCGCGGTGGAGACGCCGGACGGAAAGCATCTGATCATGTATACCGGCTTTGTGGAAGAGAAGGAAGCAGGCATCGTCCGGCAGACGCAGTGCATTGCCGTGGGGGACGGCATGGATTACGAAAAGCATGCAGATAATCCGGTGCTTGCCGAAGACGGCCTTCCGGAGGGCGGCAGCATTGCGGATTTCCGTGATCCGAAGATCTGGAGAGAAGCGGACCGCTATATGGCCGCTGTCGTGAACCGCGATCGTGAAAACAGGGCTGTCGTACTGATCTATGAGAGCCCGGACGGTCTGGAATGGAAATATAAAGGGACTGCGGCCGAAAGTGACCGGCCGAACGGCAGGATGTGGGAATGCCCGGATTTTTTTGCGATGGACGGGGAGGACTGCTTCCTTTACAGCGTGCAGGGCATGGACGGCGATGTGCCGGAGGAAGACCGGGCGTTTGAGACGATCCTGCGCACCGGTGTATTTGACAGAGAGAGCTGCCGCTTCCGGACAGAGGAAGAATTTACCGTTGATTACGGAACGGATTTCTATGCGCCCCAGACTGTGGAACTGCCGGATGGCAGACGGATCATGACGGCCTGGATGCAGAGCTGGAGAACCGCAAATGATGCGCCGGACGAACTGGACTTCCGGGGGCAGATGATCTTCCCGAGAGAGCTGTCGCTTGCGGACGGCGTTCTGGTGCAGCATCCCGCACGGGAGCTGAAGGCTTACCGCAGAAACTATACCGCGATCAAAGGCCATGACGGCACCGGAAGATTCTCGCATGAAGATATGAACGGAAGATGCGCCGAGCTCGATCTGGTGATCCGCCGCCGCGGAACGGCAAAACCCGGCAGGTTCATGATCCATATCGCGGAGGATTTCTTGCACAGAACGGTCATTGAAGCCGATCTCGCGGAAGGCATGATCACGGTGGATCTGACGGATTCCGGCAATCCGGAGAGCATGTCCGTCAGAAAGAGCTTTCCTGCAGAGATGGAAAACGGGGCGGTCAGGCTGAAGATCCTGCTGGACCGTTACAGTATGGAGCTCTTTGCAGGCGGCGGAAAGGCGGCGGCATCGTTCGTCCTGTATGCGCCGCAGGAGGCGGACGGCATCTCTTTTGAACAGACCGGCGGTGTAAGTGCTGATATCGATTTTTACAGATTGGAGATCTGATCGTTATGGAAAAAAGGTTTGACGTGGCAGCGCTTGGCGAGCTGCTGATCGATTTTACGGAAAGCGGACTGAGCCCGCAGGGAAATCCCCTGCTGGAAGCCAATCCGGGCGGTGCGCCCTGCAATGTGCTCGCAATGCTGAAGAAGCTCGGAAAGAGCTGCGCCTTCATCGGAAAAGTGGGAGAGGACCGCTTCGGGTATGAGCTGAAGGACGTCGTCAGTGAAGCCGGGATCTGCACGGACGGTCTGCTGTTTGATAAAAATGCGCGCACGACGCTGGCCTTCGTAAAGACCGCGCCGAACGGCGACCGGAGCTTTTCCTTCTATCGAAATCCCGGTGCGGATATGATGCTGACGGAAGAGGAACTGCCGATGGATATCATCACGAACTGTCGTGTGTTCCATTTCGGGACGCTGTCCATGACGCATCCGGGTGTCAGGGAGGCAACGAAGAAGGCTGTTTCGGCAGCGAAGGAAGCCGGTGCACTGATTTCCTTCGATCCGAACCTCCGGCCGATGCTCTGGGACGATGCGGAAGTGATGAAAGAGCAGGTGCTCTACGGTCTGTCGGTATGTGATATTCTGAAGATCGCGGACAATGAGATCGAATTTTTGACCGGAAGCCAGGAAAATGAAGGGATAGAACAGTTGAAAAAACTGGCGCCGCATTGTAAAATAATGAATGTGACATACGGCGCGAAGGGGAGCCTCAATGCTGGCCCCGAAGGGACAGTATTTGTCCCCGCGGTCAGCCTTGGCGGTACGATCGAGACGACCGGCGCAGGTGACACATTCTGTGCATGCATCATTAATTATGTGCTGGAGCACGGCACGGATCTGACATGGGATCAGAGAACGAAGATGCTGAAATATGCAAATGCGGCAGCATACATTGTAACGACGAAAAAGGGCGCGATCCGCTCGATGCCGGATCCGGCGGAAGTGGAAGCGATTCTTTGATAAACGGATCGGCGCTTTCCGTAATAAGTGCCAGGTTTGCTGCTTTTCCAAAAAGCAGAATAATCCATTGGCAGGCGGGCACTCCACGCAATGTTCGTCTGTACATAAGAAAAGGAGGCTTTAACCGTTTGCTCGCGGTGCGGCAGTGTGGAGACCTGTCGTAATGCAGTTGCG
>DFKM01000235.1 GCA_002373555.1 Lachnospiraceae bacterium UBA3645 | reverse complement strand
AGCCAGTTCAGGAAATCCTTCGCAGCCTGCTGCTGTGCCTCGGAGGTATTCTCGGAGGAATCGATGAAGAAGTACTTGGAGCCGCCGCCGACAAGCTTCTCGTTGCTTCCGTCGTTGGAATCATTCGGGACAGGCATCATGCCCATGTTCTCGGTGTAATCATAAGCATTGATCACAGCCCAGTCCCAGTTGCCGCCGAACATGAAAGCGATCTCGCCCTCAGCCAGCTTCTGCTCGGTTACTTCACGCTCTGCGGAGATCGCAGCGTCCTTTGCATAGTTGTTGTCCTTCAGAACATCAAAAGTATCCATCAGGGCGTTGAACTTCGCATCATCAGCAAGAACGATGGAACCGTCCTTGATGCCGGCGATGAATGCATCCGGATCTTCCTGCTGCTCATAGACTTCCGCAAGGAAATGAGCGCCGAGGGACCAGTCTTCCTTCATGACGCCTACAGGAGACTCCATGCCGCCGGCCTTGCAGGCATCGACGATCGCCTGGAAATCCTCGGTGGTCTTGATGGTGGACGGATCGAAATCTTTGCCGGTCGCATTCTTGATCGCGTCAGCATTGTAGATGATGCCTCTGGCTTCTACGCAGACCGGGAAACCATAAGTCTTGCCGTCGATCGCGATCGCCTGGGTGGTATCCTTGACCCAGTCCTGATCGGACAGATCGAGTGCATGCTCTGCTGCCAGTGCGTAAACGTCCTTCGCGTCTACCATGGAAATGGTATAAGGCTCATTGGAAGCGTAACGGGTGGACAGGTGTGCTGCAACCGTGTCGCTGGAGTAGTAAACTTCTACGTTTACGCCCTTCTCTTCCGAATACTTGGCTGCCATTTCTTCCATCTGACTCTGGATCTCCATCTTGGAGTTGAAGATCGTGATCGATACGCCGTCTCCGCTCGCGGAGTCCGCTGCTTCGCTCTCAGAACCTGCGTCCGAGCTGCCGCTGCTGCCGCAGGCTGCAAGGCTCAGGATCAGGAGACCAGACAGAAGAGTTGCCAGAATTCTTTTCTTCATGTGTGTGTTCCTCCCTTGGGATTTGATTTTTCGTTTCATGTAGATTCATGAAACGTTGCAAAAGTTACGAATGAAATTATATATGAACAGGTCTCGGGTGTCAATTATAATTTTCTTCTGTTTTATACCTTATTACTATCAGTCTGCGTGGGTAAATTTTATATTTGAATTATTTCATATGTTTATTTAACAATCTTGTGGTCATTCCTCTGGCAGACAGTCTTCGCCTATACGCCAAGTCGTACTACGTCTTTAGAATCGTTTCATGAAATTATTCTCTTCGTTTTCATGAAATTATCCTGTAAACCACTTTACATCTCCACTAAACATGTTATAATCGTCCTATGAATAAACAAAAGCCACTGCCGACCATGAAAGATGTTGCAAAAGAGGCAGGCGTTTCACTCGGAACAGTCTCCAACGTTTTCAACGGCCAGTCCGTCGGAGAAACCTATCGCGTCAGAGTTGAGGAGGCCGCGAAAAGACTCGGTTACCGGGTAAACGGATCTGCCAGAGCGCTGAAAACAAACCAGACCAACAGTGTAGCCCTGTTGATTCCGTCCATCAGACACCCCTTTTTTGCCGCCCTTACAGATGAGATCACGGCCTGTCTGATGAAACGCGGTTACCGGAACAATCTGATGATCACGAACTTCGATTCGGAAGCGGAAAAGAAATCGATCGAGCTGGTCGTCCAGCATAAAATTGACGGGATCATCGGTCTGACCTACGATCCCGATCTCGTGATCGATGAAGATATTCCTTTTGTTACGATTGACCGGCATTTCAGTTCCAGAGTGCCCTGCGTTTCCTCCGATAATTTCGGCGGCGGCCAGACCGCGGCCGAAAAACTGATCGAGTTCGGCTGCCGCAGCCTTCTCTTCTTCCGGATCGGTTCGGATATTTACGGAGAAGTCAACAAAAGAGAATCCGGCTTCGAGAGCATCTGCCGCAGCCGGAATGTGAAATATGATTCCGTGATCTTAAGCGATACCGAATCGGAGGCTCCTTTCTATGAGTATCTGAAAGATCATATCCGGGACGGCGTGCCGGAATATGACGGCATCTTCTGCAATTCCGACCATCTCGCTGTGCATGTGGTGAATTTCCTGCGGAAGGAAGGGATCCGGGTCCCTGAAGATGTGCAGATCATCGGTTATGACGGGATCGAGGATTTCTATACCGGCGCAGTCAGCTGCTCCACGATCGTACAGCCGGTGCATGAGATGGCGCAGGCTGCCGTGGATATCGTCCTGAACCCGGATCAGGCTTCGAAGCCGGCGCTGGTGAGCCTGCCGGTAAAATACATGCCCGGCGGGACAACGAAAGACATATAAATAAGTCAGGAGGGGTGATCACCCCTCCTGTTTCTTTATTACAGATATTCTTTGATTGCAGATAAGCCGCCGGTTCTTCTTAAGAATCCGCAGGATCGGGAGCCGGTCCCTGTCCCGGGGTTTTACGGCTGCTCTTTTTTCTCTTCCGCCGGTTCTTCCTTCTGGAATCCGTATTTGCTGCGTTTCGCCTGCGCCTTTTCTACCTTTCTCTTCATCCGCTCTTCCTTCCGCAGTCTGCTCTTCTCCCTGTGTCTTTCTCGGAGCGCCCGGATCGGCTTCCGGAACAGGAATACGACCACGGCGATGATTACGATATAAGGAAGCAGGAAGATCAGCGCGACCAGAAGATCCTGCATGTTTGCAAGGAAGGATTCCGCCGATTCGGATATGCTGCGGGTGATCCGCTGCAGAAATGTCTCCTTCTCTTTCGTATCGGTATAGATCTTTACCTCCCGGATATACATATTTACCTCGGAGTATGTCACATCATAATCGATCTGCTCGTTGGCCGAGTTAAGCTGCCGCAGCTCCGTCCGGATATCCGTCAGCCGGTCTTCGATCAGGATCATATCTTCGACGGTTTCCGCCGCTTCCATCATCTTCAGCAGATTCTGCTGCTGGATCTCGAGCGATTCGATCTGGACGGCACGGTCATTGTACTGCTTGGTGAGATCCTGTGAATCCGTGCTCTTGGAACGGATGGATCCGGTGATCGAGCCGGTCGCTTCAAAAAATTCATTGAAATGCTCCGCCGGTACCCGCAGCGTCAGTTCCAGCGTTCTGACCGGCGTGCTGTCCGTATTATAATAATAGGAAGCGGAATCACTCTCCGAGGATCTTGCGGTCTTGATCCCGTACTTGCCGAAAAGCTCCTTCAGTTCTTCGAGCGTCTTGTCATACTCTGTCGTCTCAACAGAAATGTAGCCGGTGTAGACGATCTTGAGGGCATCATTTTCCTCACCGGTTGTTTTGGAAGCTCCTCCGTCCGAGGTGCCGTCCATGCCGGGTTCATAGGCTGTGTCACCGTCTGCGATCACATCCTCTTCCGCTGCCATTGCAGGTTCTTCAACCGCCATTTCGTAGGAAGTATCCGCGCTGCCGGCCGCGTTGCCCGAGACCGTTGGCGCGCTGCTGCCGCCGCTGCAGCCGGAAAGCAGACCCGCCGCCAGAGCGAGCGCTGCGAGCAGACCGATGTACCCCGTACACTTTCTTCTCATTGTCTTATCCTCCCGCTATCTTGCTGTTTATTTCCGGTGTGTTCTTTGCTCCTTCACCTATAAAGTACCATAAAAAACTGAAAGGTTACACAGAATTTTTTCGAACCGGCTCCTTTTTCTTACAAAAAACGCCGGCAGAAAGCCGGCGAAAGTATGTCAGGTATGGAACAGCAGTGCACTCGCAATCCCGAAATAGACGAGGAGCGAAAGTGCATCCACTGTGGTTGTAATAAACGGACTTGCCATTACAGCGGGATCAAATCCGAGCTTCTTTGCGATCATCGGCAGGATGCAGCCGATCACCTTCGCGATCAGCACGGTCACCGCCATCGTCAGGCACACAACAAGCGCCGTGAGCGGCGTGATATCCGTATTCCCGAGCAGCATCCGGTCGACCACCATGATCTTGATAAAGCAGATCGCCGAAAGACTGACGCCGCAGAGCACTGCTGTCTCGATCTCCTTCAGCACCACCCTCGGCAGATCGGGGAATTCCAGTTCGCCGAGCGACAGCGCACGGATCACGGTGACGGACGACTGCGATCCGGAATTGCCGCCGGTATCCATCAGCATCGGGATGAAGGCCGTCAGCACGACCTGCGCCGCAAGCGCGCTCTCGAATCCCGTAATGATCATCCCCGTAAAAGTAGCCGAGACCATCAGCAGCATCAGCCAGGGGATGCGGTGCTTGAAAAGATCGAAGGCATTCGACCGGAGATACGTCTTGTCGGACGGTGTGATACCGGCCATGATCTCGATATCCTCGGTCGTCTCTTCTTCCAGGACATCCATGGCGTCATCGAATGTAACGATACCGACCATACGGTTCTCGGTGTCCACGACCGGCAGTGCCAGGAAGTTATATTTCGACAGCGTCTGCGCCACTTCCTCCTGGTCAGTATGTGTGTTCACGGAGATCACATTCGTATCCATGATCTCTTCGACCAGCTTGTCGTCATCCGACGTCAGCAGCAGATCCTTGACCGTGACAAAGCCGAGAAGCTTCCTGCCTTCGGTAATATAGCAGGTGTAGATGGTCTCCTTATCCACGCCGGTCCTGCGGATGCGGTTGATCGCATCCCGGATCGTCATATCCGGCCGCAGAGATACATACTCCGTGGTCATGATCGACCCCGCAGAGTTATCCGGATACCGCAAGATCTCGTTGATCTTCTTGCGCATATCCGGCTGGGCCTGCGCCAGGATCCGCTTCACGACATTCGCGGGCATTTCCTCCACGATATCGACCGCATCATCCACGTAAAGCTCTTCGATGACATCCTGCAGTTCCTCATCTGAAAAGCCGCGGATGAGCAGCTCCTGCATCTCCGGTTCCATCTCGACAAAAGTCTCCGCGGCCAGCTCCTTCGGCAGCAGCCGGAAGAAGCGCGGGATCTTCTCGTCGTTGATCTCTTCAAATACAGTCGCGATGTCCGCAGGATTCATCGTGACCAGAATATCCTTCAGTGCCTGATATTTTTTCTGTTCCAGGAGCGACTTGAGCGCGTCCTCTACATTCCATTCCATTCTGTCATGACCTCCTCTCAAATCATTTGATGTCGGAAAGTATGACAGATCAAAGTATCAAAAAATCAATTCCGGCAGGAACACCCGCAAGACGCCCCTGCGCTGCTACTTCGACCCGCCGATATGCCATTTCCGCCAGATGCGTCCATTGGTTTCCTCCTTCTTTTGCATATTTGATTAGTATCGATTGATCATGCCCGTCCGGGGGCGGATGATCTTAATCCACGACTTCGATCTTCTGAATGACCGGCTGCGCGTCCGCTGCGATCGTACCGTTGGAATCGACCGGCTGTGCATCCGCTGCGATCTTGTCAACAACATCCTGACCGTCGGTCACATGTCCGAAGCCCGCATACTCGCCGTCCAGATACAGTGCGTCTTCATCCATGATGAAGAACTGGGAGCTGGCG
>DFKM01000163.1 GCA_002373555.1 Lachnospiraceae bacterium UBA3645 | reverse complement strand
AGATGCCTTCCACATAGTTTACGAATGCAAGGTTTCCTTCGTAAGCGGCGTCGTTCGCCTTGATGGTCTCCTTCAGATCGTCCACATTGGTGTAGGAGAAGTTTCCGAAGTTGTTCCAGGTAGGGGTTGCGGTCAGATCCTTGACGAATGTATCAACGGTTCTTCCGGAAGGATTGACGGCACCGGACATGACTTCGCCGAGGGCGGAGAGACCGGTATTACCAGCGCCGGGAGCGAGGATAACAGCACCGATCTGGGGATATTCATCGACCCAGCCGAGCTCCATGGAGTTGTTGGCGTTGATGACGACAACGACCTTTTCGAATTCGGAGCAGACCTTCTCGACCATCTGCTCTTCCGTTACGGAGAGCTCCAGATAGTGCTCGCCCTGCTCGAAATCATCGTAGCTGCCGTTGTTGGTGTAGGTGGCTCTGTAATATCCCATCTGTTCCGGCGTTACGGAGACCTGAGAGGAGATATCATAGGTGCCGTGGATGACGCCGTACATGTCAACGGGCAGGTCAGCGCCCTCACCGCCGGAACGGCTGATGACGATCACGGCCGTGTCGGAGAAATCCTTGCACTGGCTCATGACGGCATCCGTGTAGGTGTCAACGGTAGGCTCCGGAAGTGTCCAGTCCTGATTCTGCATGGCAACGACAGGACGGTCCGCACGGTAATCCGTATAGATCTTCGACAGATCGGCGTTTGTCGTAAAGCCTGCGTCAGCAAGGGATCCGAGGATGCCTACTGCGGTGGAACCGTCGGAGGAACCGGAACCGGTTCCTCCGAGGATGGGATTGGTGGAGCCCCATCCGAAGACATTGATGTTGCCGGCTTCCAGGGGGAGAAGTCCTTCGTTCTTGACGAGTACCAGACCTTCTTCGCCGACGCGCTTGATGACGTCTTTACTGTCGGCAATGGTCTGCTCCTGCAGGTTCACGCCGGAGCCCTTTAAGAAGGTCTCAACGTTGGCCTTCAGCGGGCCGGTGATGACAAGGTTCGCAATAAGAGCGATGGCGGCAAGAAATGCCACGATGGATGAGAGACGGATGAAGCCGCGGTTCTCTTTCTTTGCCTTGCCTGCCACGATGAGCAGGACGATCAGTGCGATGAGTGCAACGATCGCTGCATAGACGTAGCTCATGCAGGAAGAAAGATACGATGCGAAGTCCGCCTCGCTGACGCCCATTCCGTAGAAGATCGGGCCCAGCAGGTTGGTGATGAGTGACTGCATACATTACCTCCTTGGTGGTTTTATAGTGCGGATTGTACCATTTTTCTATCATGTTAGGGGAATGGCGTCACAAACTGTCGTTTTCCGGACACAAATTGTTCACAAAAAAGAGGAATCCGGGCAAAGGCCGGAAACCTCTTCGGAAGAGTGATGATTACCTTGTCATCGGAATCAGGATATTCAGCATGAACCACCCGTTCTCGACCTTGTGGGATACGTTTCCGCCGTATTTCTCGACGGCATACCGGATGCCTTTCATGCCGTAACCGTGGGATGCCTTGTCTGCTTTGGTGGTCAGAAGTGTCCCGGATGCCTCCCGGATCTCCGTACCGAGAATATTCTCCACGCCGATGAAGATAAATCCGTTCCGGGATGTCACGGAAATATGGATCAGCCGCTTCTCCTCGTCTTCGATCTGGACGACGCTTTCCATGGCGTTGTCGATCGCATTGCCGAAAATGGTGCAGATATCCGCCACATGGAGCTTGTCGAGAAGCGATCCGTCCGCTACGCAGGTGATCCGGATGCCGAGCGTGCGGGCTTTCCGGAGCTTGGCGGCAAGGATGGTGTCAAAGACGGCGTTGCCGGTCCTGTGCGGCAGCCGCCATTCCTCCAGGACGTCGGACATGTGGTCGATCCATTCCTCCCGCTGCGCCTTGTCATCCAGCGCACGCAGTCCTTCGATCTGATGCTTCAGATCATGCTGCATCATGTGGAGCATTTCTTCGCTTTCCTGATAATTGCGGTACTGTTCGTACTGGCTGGACAGGACATGCCGCACGGACGCAAGCTCCTCCTGCGTGATGAGTTCCGACAGCCGGCTCTGAAAGCTGAAAAGGATGGCGAGACCGCCCAGGTCCACCAGCGTGCGGATCGTAAAGATATCGACCATGACCTGACCGGAGAAAGGAGTGTTGTTCAGGAAAAAGCTGACGTTGCTGAAAATAAAGGTGATCAGGGCGATCAGCAGGAAGGAGACCGCTTCTTTCCAGGTGATACGGGACATGTATTCCGCGCTCAGCTGCGATCGGAGGATGCGGAATACCGTTAGAAAAACGGCGGCATAGATACATGCGAGAATGATGACGGAACCTGCCGGATTCAGACCTGTGATATAGGAGAACCAGGTATGAAGCTGCCATTCCAGCGCGGCGGCAAATTCCGCGCATAGGAATGCGCCGGAGGTACAGTATACGGAAGCAACGACAGTCATGTCCGCGCAGCCGGTGATAAAGCCGAACATGATGAGGACTGCAGCTGCCATGCAGGCGATCCAGGCCAGACCGGGCGGGGCGTCAACCGTCAGGATCAGGAACCCGCAGAGCACGGCAAGCACAGCGGAACTGAGTGCCGCGAATGCTGTCCGGCTGACCCTCCGAGGGACAGTAAACAGAATCATCATGCAGCCGAGCCATTCGGCCAGCCCGGTATAGAATCTGGGAATATCGGGAATCAAACGGTCCATAAGCACTCCCTTACAGCAGACGGCTGCTCATGTAATCGGTCATGACGGCAAGAAATTCCTTCTTTTTCGCGCGGCTAACGGGAATGGCATGGCAGCCGATCCTGCAGATGCCGTCCACATAGGAATCCACCTTCTCGAGATTGACGATATAGCCTTTCCCGCAGCGGTAGAAACCGTGGGGAGAGAGCTTTTCTTCCGCATCGCTGATATTCATGCGGGAGATGAGTTCGCCGCCGGTGGTATAAAAATGAAGATTATGTCCTTCGCTCTCGATATAAAGGATCCGGGATGTGACGAGCCGGTAGATGCCGCCGTTCGCATGCACCGTAATAAAGGAGGCAGCGCTCTTGCGGATCCGGTTCACCGCGCGGTCCAGCTTCTGTGAAAATGCGTAATATTCCACCGGTTTGACGATATAATCGAGCGCGTCCACCTGATAGCCGCGCACGGCATACTGCTGCATATTGGTGATAAAGATGATCACGACCTCCTGATCGACTTTGCGGATCTCCTCTGCAGCGGTTATGCCGTCCATGAAGCGCATCTGGATATCCATGAGAATGATGTCGAACTGGCCGGTATAGCTCTCCACGATCTCATCGCCGTCGTGAAAAACGGTCACGGAAAGATCGGCACCGCGTTCCCGGCGGTACCGATCGATATACCCGGTAAGCTGATCAATATAATTCTGTTCGTCTTCGACGATCGCCAGTCGAAGCATGATCCATCACTCCTTCAGCCGGTGATAAGGCGGGAAATGCCTGCTTCCGCTCAGAACAGCAGTGCGCCGAGCGCAGCGACGAGCAGTCCCACGCAGGCGCCGCACACGACCTGCAGCGGCGTGTGTCCGACAAATTCCTTCAGCCTGTCTTCGAAGGACAGGTCGACCTCGCTCATTTTCTCAAAGACTTCCATCATTTCGTTCAGGAGCTTTGCCTGCTTGCCTGTTTCCAGACGGACGCCCATGGCGTCATGCATGACGATCAGCGCAAACATCAGGGCCAGTCCGAAGACCGGAGAGGAGAACCCGCTGGTGAAACCGACGGTAAGGGCCATCGCAGTCACAGTCGCCGAATGTGCGCTCGGCATGCCGCCGTCGCCGAACAGTCTTTCCGGTTCGAAGCGTTTGTTGACGATACAGAAAATGACGGTTTTGGTGATCTGCGCGCACGCCCAGCCGGCGGCAGCGGTGATCAGAACACGGTTATGAATGAAATCCTGAATCAGATCCACAATAACACCCCCCGACGGGATCCTTCGGAATCAGTATAGCACAATTTTCTCCCGCCCAAAACGGTTTTAAGCCTTTTTGCGCATAAAAAAGAGGACTGCGTGCCGCAGTCCCCTTTCCCTACCTGAATGACCAGGTCTTTTTCTCCCTGTATAACGGTTTGTCCGGCAGATCGAAGCATTCCTCTGCGGACAGCGTCATCTCTTCGAAAAAATCATCGATCGCGCAGCAGCTTCCCGCGGCATGTTCGCATTTCGGATACAGCCGGCAGACGAATTCAAAGCATTTCCGCTGCGTTTCTTCCTTCCCGGCCATTATTTCTGCGGGTAGAAACCGGTGGTCTCTTCGCTGAGGTTGATGAAGATGTTCTTCTGCTGCGTATAGGCATCCAGGATCGACAGATCCGTCTCGCGGCCGATGCCGGATTTCTTGTAGCCGCCGAACGGTGCGCCGGCCGGGATCTGGTTGTAGGTGTTGACCCACATACGGCCTGTCTCAATGGCTCTCGATACGCGGATCGCCTTGTAAATATCTCTTGTCCACACGGCGCCGCCGAGACCGTATTCGGAATCATTCGCCATTGCGATGACTTCGTCCTCTGTCTTGAATTTGATGACCACGGCGACCGGTCCGAAGATCTCTTCCTGTGCGACACGCATATCATTCGTGACATTGGTGATCAGGGTCGGCTTGAAGTAGCAGCCCTTCGCCAGTTCGCCTTCCTTATTCGGCTCGCCGCCGCAGGCGATCGTTGCGCCTTCCTGCTTCGCGATCTCGATATAGGATGCGATCTTCCTGACCTGCGCTTCGTTGACCTGGGAACCGATCTGTGTATTCATATCCATGGTATCGCCCTGGTTCACGCTCTCGAACGCCTTGACGGCAGCTTCGACAAATTTGTCATAGATGCCTTCCTGTACGAAAACGCGGGATCCGGCGCAGCAGACCTGCCCCTGGTTGAAGAGGATGCCGACCTGCAGTCCGTCGATCGCCTGCTCGAAATTGCAGTCATCGAAGAAGATGTTGGCGCTCTTTCCGCCAAGCTCCAGTGTCGCGGGGATCAGCTTCTCGGCGGCGGCCCTCGCGATGCTCAGGCCGACCTCGGTGGAGCCGGTAAAGGCAAGCTTCCGGAATCCGGGATGGTCAAGAATATACTGGCCGGAGCGGGAGCCCCTGCCGGTGATGATATTGATAACGCCGGCCGGGATCAGATCCTGGATCAGCTCCATGAATACGATCAGCGAAAGCGGCGTGGCAGACGAAGATTTGATAACGGAGCAGTCACCCGCTGCAAGAACAGGCGCCAGCTTCCATGCGGCCATCAGGAACGGGAAGTTCCA
>DFKM01000142.1 GCA_002373555.1 Lachnospiraceae bacterium UBA3645 | reverse complement strand
ACCGGCGGAGAACTGCGCGGTCACCTGATCCTGGAACAGACACTGCTCGGAGAATTTCACCCACAGGCAGTCCAGAAGCTCCTGCGCCTCCTCCGGTGTGATCCTGCCGGCTTCCAGATCCGCCTTATAGAACGGATACAGATACTGGTCCATTCTGCCAGGGTTGTAGCTGGCTGCATTCTGCTCCATGAAAATACAGTTCTGATAAATATACATGGACTGGATGGCTTCACGGAAGGTGCGTGCAGGCTTCTCCGGCACACGGTCGCAGGTCTCTGCGATCTCCAGAAGCTCCTGTTTTCTCTTCGCATCCGTGCATTCCGCAGCCTGTCTTCTTGCTTCGTCGGCATAACGGTGTCCGAGCGCCGCGATTCCCTCTGCAGCAAGCTTCATGGCTTTCAGATATTCGATCTTCTCGTAATCTCCTGCGACGCAGACATCCAGGCCGGCTGCCACGCTGTCGATATGCGCGATGATGCCTTCCATACCCTGTCTGATCACGTTCTCATATCCCGCAGTGGTCTCGCCCCAGCCGCGGACAGCCTTCCGGTTGATATACAGCGCGCCGCAGTCGCGCATCACTGCTGCGAAATCCGGGCACTGCACCAGCCACTGTTCATAGGTGGAACGTCCCTTCCAGTACGGACGGATGATCTCTTCGAACGCTTTCCGGTCTTCCGGGCGAAGATAGAAAGGATCGTAGCGGCGTTCCGCGATCGTATCCAGTTCTTCATCAAGCACGGACCAGCATTTGTCAACGGAAAGGATTCCGCCGCGCTGTTTGCTGCCCGCGTTGCCGACGATCAGTTCATCCGGCCAGATCGGAACTGTTTTTTCCAGACACTGTTTTTTGAATGCATGCGCCTTTTTCACGCAGAGCGGCTGGCCTTCGGCCTCCTGAAATCCTGCCGTCAGGATCAGGGCGTTCTCAAGATCCATCTCGGGTCTGGTATTCAACACACGCTGTTTCAGGCGGTCGATGCGGTCCATATAAGACTTTCTTTCGTTATTATCCATGGCGGTATCCTCCTGTTATGCTTTCAGTTTTAAAGAAATCATGCCGCCGGACATCCGCCGACAGCTTCTCTATTCTGACCGCATTATAGCATTTCCGGAGACCGGATAAAATAAATCTGCTGATCGGGAATATACAGATCCTGACATTTTTACTCCGTGCGGCCGATCCTGCGCCGGTATTCCCCCGGCGTCAGTCCCGTCTGTCTCTTAAAATACTGGATGAAATGACTGGAATCGCCGAACCCTGCGGCGTAGGCAATTTCTGTCACGGACAGATCCGTAGAGCGAAGCAGTTCCTGCCCCTTCGAGATCCGGTACCACTGCAGATACTGCATCGGGCTTTTCCTGACCATGGCGGAAAAGCATCGGCAGCATTCCCCTTCGCTGACATGCGCGGCGGCGGCCACATCCTGCAGCGTGATAGCATCCCTGTAGTTCGAATGAATATACGCCAGCATCTCGCGGATCCGCTGCTGTTTCCGGACGTCCGTCTTTGAAGGCGTGCCGATGCTTTCATGACTGTTCGAAATCAGGCCGTACCACAATTCGGTGCATTTCATGGCAATCCTGTATTCTTTGAAAGAGGGACCTCCGGATCCCGCTCCGTTCTCCGTCTCCAGCATGGAAATGATCTCCCGGATACAGGCAATCCCTTCCTGCTGCCAGGGAACCTCCGGCGAATAGACAAACGCCGGAAGCGTGATATTTCCGGTAAACGGCGTCACAAAATCCTGCTCCATCCGGCTTCCCGGGAAAAATGAAAGCAGCCGATCGGGAAAATTGATGCTGACATAT
This sequence comes from Lachnospiraceae bacterium UBA3645, assembly GCA_002373555.1. GTDB lineage: Bacteria > Bacillota > Clostridia > Lachnospirales > Lachnospiraceae > UBA3305. Next base: position 1,867 of record DFKM01000142.1, on the reverse strand, counting down.
CTCCCGTTTTCCGACAGATCCTCCGTCATATGAAGGAGGTTCCGGTTGATGAAGATCATCTCCCCCTCTTTCAGCGGATAATCCTCGCCATTCACCTGCATGATCATTTTTCCGTCCGTTACCAGTGTGAACTGGAGTTCCTCATGCCAGTGCAGATCCTGGTAGCCCCGGCCGTTCGGCTCAATGCCTTTCCGCGTAACGATATAGACGCCGACCGGGAATGCCGCATCCCTGTACCGGTTGATTTCATGAAGCTGTTCTTCCTTTTTCATGACCGCTCCTGCTTCATTCTTATGGACAGGGAGATATAGATCATCGACTCTCCCTGTCTGACCAATATTGCTGTAAAACAGATCGCTTCTATCTTACCATAATCATTCTGTATTTTCATTCCTTTCCGCCCGCGGATGTTGACATTATTCCTCAAATAAAGATATACTATGATAGATTGCCCGCCGGTGCGACGGGATGAGGAAATGCAGTGCCGGGGCACCCCGGAAACGCAAATTGGAGGTATTTAAATGCAGTCAAGAACGCATACCTGCGGCGAGCTTACGAGAGCCAATATCGGCGAACACGTAACGCTTGTCGGTTTTATGGAAAATGTCCGCGAAGTCGGTGCAAATCTGGCTTTCGTCGTCCTGAGAGATTTCTACGGCATCACCCAGATCGTTGTCGAGACCGAAGAGATGATGTCCGTCATCAAGCCGTTAAATAAAGAATCCACGATCTCCGTCTCCGGCGTCGTACGCGAACGCAGCAGCATCAATAAAAAGATCCCGACCGGCGAGATCGAAGTCGTGCCGGAGAAGATCGAAGTGCTCGGCCGCTGCCGTCATGCGGAACTGCCTTTCGAGATCAATCATTCCAGGAAGGCCGATGAGACATTCCGTCTGAAATACCGCTATCTGGATCTCCGGAATCCTGAAGTCAAGAACAACATCGTTCTGCGCTGCAATGTGGTTTCCGCACTGCGCCAGGCCATGACAGAACACGGTTTCCTGGAGATCACGACGCCGATCCTGACGGCTTCTTCCCCGGAAGGCGCCAGAGACTATCTCGTGCCTGCCAGAAAGCATCCCGGAAAATTCTACGCGCTGCCGCAGGCGCCGCAGCAGTTCAAGCAGCTGCTGATGACCGCCGGCTTCGACCGCTATTTCCAGATCGCCCCCTGCTTCCGCGACGAGGATGCCAGAGGCGACCGTTCTCCGGGTGAGTTCTACCAGCTCGATATGGAGATGGCCTTCGCTACGAAAGAAGACGTATTTGAAGTCCTGGAAGACGTGCTTCCGCCGATCTTCGCAAAATACGGAAAATACAACATTGCTTCCTCCGCTCCTTTTAAACGGATCCCGTTCCGTCAGGCCATGGAGGAATTCGGCTCCGATAAGCCCGATCTTCGGATCGATCTGCGCGTCAAGGATGTGACAGCGGAATTGGCCGGCTGCGGCTTCGGTCCTTTTGAAGGCAATGTCATCAAAGCCATTCCCGTATCCGACTGCAAGCTGACCAGAAAGGCGATCGACAAGATCTGCGCCGATATCGAAGTGCAGGCAGGCAACAAGGCTTACTGGTTCAAGTGTGATGAGAAGGGCGCCATTGCAGGCGGCATCGCCAAGTTCGTGAATGCCGATCCCGCGACCGTTTCCGCACTGACCGAAAAACTGGCGCTTGCGCCGAATACGCTCGTGATCCTGAGCGCAGGCAAAAAGGAAGCTGCACAGAAGACCGCCGGCGTCGCCGTCAAGATGCTCGGTGCAGCCTGCGAGGGACATATGGATAAGGAAAGATATGAATTCTGCTGGATCATCGATTTCCCGATGTACGAGATCGGCGAAGAATCCGGCGAGCTGGAATTCTGCCACAA
>DFKM01000088.1 GCA_002373555.1 Lachnospiraceae bacterium UBA3645 | reverse complement strand
ATTGGTGCCTGTCCCCATGGGTTACACAAGCCCGATAGGGATCCTGTCCCCATGGGTTACCGGATTTCCTGGGCGCGCTCGAGAGCGGCGTAGACGCCGTTTTTCGCGAGCAGTTCCGCGCGGCTTCCGATCTCGCTGATCCCCTGATGCTCGATGACAGCGATCTGGTCGGCATTCCGAATCGTGGAAAGCCTGTGCGCGATAATGATACAGGTCCGGCCTTCACTCAGCATATCCAGGCTGTCCTGGATCTTCCGTTCGGTCACGGAATCCAGTGCAGAAGTCGCTTCATCCAGGATCAGGATCGGCGGCTCCTTCAGGAACACTCTCGCGATCGAGATCCGCTGCTTCTGTCCGCCGGACAGCACGACCCCGCGCTCTCCGACAAATGTATGATATCCATCCGGCAGCGTCATGATCTCATCATGGATCTCCGCCTTGATCGCGGCGTTGATCACTTCCTTATCCGTCGCGTCCGGACGGCCGTAACGGATGTTCTCCATGATCGTTCCCGCGAACATGAACACATCCTGCTGGATGATACCGATATGCTTCCGCAGGCTTTCCTGCGAGATCTTCCGGACATCGACTCCGTCGATCTTCACCGCTCCCGCTGAAACATCGTAAAAACGAGGCAGCAGGTGGCACATCGTCGTCTTGCCGCCGCCGGAGGAACCGACCAGCGCCAGCGTTTTGCCAGGCTCGACGGTCACATTCACATCCTTCAGCACTTCCGTGCCATCATTATAATGGAAGGAAACATTTTCATACGTGATCTTCCCTTTGACTTCGGTAAGATCGACTGCGTCCGGCGCGTCCTTGATCTCCGGCTCCGTGCGCATGATCTCCAGGAATCTGGAGAAGCCGGCGGTTCCCTGCGTATAAATCTCCATGAACTGCGTCAGCTTGCGGACCGGGGATGTGAAAGTGGAAACGTACAGCGTGAATGTCAGCAGATCGACCAGATCCAGCGTGCCGTTCATCATCATTCCGCCGCCGACAGCGATCACAGCGACCTGCATCAGGCCGATCGCCGCTTCCATACCGCCCATGAACTTGCCCATGGCTTTGTAGTAGCCGACTTTGCTGCGTTTGAAATTATCATTTGCCCTGGAAAATTTATCCTCTTCCGCCTGCTCGTTTGCGAACGCTTTGGAAGTACGGATCCCGGAAATGCCGCTCTCGATGGCTGCATTGATCTCGCCGGTTTTCTTTTTAACTTCAATGTTGGCATTGCGCATGTTCACGCGCTGACGCATGGAATAGACCAGCGTGACGGGCAGCAGAATAATCAGAACAAGCGTGAGTTTCGGATTGATGAATAACAGAATAATGATCGCGCCAACGATCGTCAGTGTACATGTCAGAATGTTTTCCGGGCCATGATGGGCAAGCTCGACGATCTCGAACAGATCGTTTGTGACGCGGGCAAGGAGCACACCGGTCCGGTTCTTGTCAAAGAAACTGAAGGACAGGCGCTGCATGTGCGCGAAAACGTCTGCGCGCATGTCGGCTTCTACCAAAGTGCCATAGCCGTGGCCGATAACAGTAATGAAATACTGGAAGACGGCGCGGAGAATGTAGGCTGCAAGTACGATCCCCATAACAACAAAGAAGGTCGTGTACAGCTTCTGCGGAAGGAAGCTGTTCATGGCCTTGCGTGTGATATAGGGGAAAGCCAGATCAATTCCGGCAATTAAAGCAGAAAGAAGCATGTCGATGGCGAACAGCTTCTTGTGCGGGATGATGTAGGATATAAAGACCGAGAGGTCTGATTTTGAGAAATCCTTTTTATTGTGCATTGGACAAATATCCTTTACTAAAACCGAGATATTTCAGCGGTGGATACTTCACTCACTTCGTTCGCTCAGCATGACAATCGTTTGGCTGGTGCTTTCATCTGTCATCCTGAGCCTGCGAAGGATCCTCGCCCTGCAGTCTTTGGTTTTATTAAAACAACAAGACTACCAGCGGTGGATACTTCACTCACTTCGTTCGCTCAGCATGACAATCGTTTGGCTGGTGCTTTCATCTGTCATCCTGAGCCTGCGAAGGATCCTCGCCCTGCAGTCTTTGGTTTTATTAAACAACAAGACTACCAGCGGTGGATACTTCACTCACTTCGTTCGCTCAGTATGACAGAACGCCTTCCGGCCGTTACAGCTTCCTCAACCTTCCCGCCAGCACATTAAACAGCACCCCGATCAGAATCATCCCCACCAGGCACATCCTGCCGCCGAACGACGTCGCGAATGTCATCGCCAGTCCGGCGCCCGGCATCACCTTCGACACCTTGCCGATCACCTGACCGTAATCCACCGGCTCCAGATCCTTCTCCTCATTCGCATCGCCCTTCGTCTCCAGCTTACCTTCCAGGACATTGTTCGCCACAACGCGATGCGCAATCACGGATTCGCCGGCGGAATACGCGATGATATCGCCTTCCGCCAGATCACCGGGATCACACTGATCCACAATGATCATGGATCCGACCGGAACCTCCGGTTCCATACTTCCGGTCTCGATATTATACGTCACCTGGCCGCGGATCTGCGGCAGCGCCAGCGGGACCATAAATGCGATCACAAGGATCGGGATCGCCACGCCTATAATATTGCAAAAAAGGGCAGGAAGCCATGCCCTGCCCTTTTCCGGCACATACTCAGTTTCAGTAAACCTCGTTCTACTCATGTACGATTATCTTCTTCTACTCCTGTTCTGATTCGATCTGAAGAATACGATCAGAAGGATCAGACCGATCAGGCAAACGCCCAGGATACCGAAGGCGATCCAGGAACTGTGCTTGCTCGACTCAGCCTGTCCGGCAGCGGTGGAATCATCCGCTTCCTGTGTAGGCTGCGCCAGAGGCACTTCCTCATCCTCGTCCAGGATCTCACCGGGCTCACCACTGCCCGCCTCGCTTTCCGCCGGAGCCTGCGTCTCAGGCGCTGCTGCTTCGGTAGCAGCAGGAGCTTCGGCGTTCTCAGCCGCCGCAGTCGTCGGCTGATTTGCATTGTCCGTCGGCTGCTGGTTCTGATTATTCTGATTGTTCTGGTTATTGGTTCCGTTATTATTGGTATTGTTGTTGGTGTTATTATTTGTGTTGTTATTCGTGTTATTGTTCGTATTATTATTGTTATTGTTGTTATTATTGTTATTGTTGTTATT
>DFKM01000218.1 GCA_002373555.1 Lachnospiraceae bacterium UBA3645 | reverse complement strand
GGAGCCGGATATCGACCTGAACTTTTCGGGCGAATACCAGAGCCATGCCCACGCTTATACGGAAGTTCTTTTCGGTACCGGAAACACCTTCCGGGCCGGTACGATCGCAACGCTGGCTGAAAAGACCGCTTACGGCTATGTGCTCAAGTACTACGAGGAAAAGGGCGAGCACAAGAGAAGATGCGAGATCGAGCGGATCGCGAAGGGCTGCGAGGAAGTAAGACGTTCGACCGGCCAGCATCCGGGCGGTATCGTGGTCATGCCGCACGGCGAGAATATTTATTCGTTCACGCCGATCCAGCATCCGGCGAACGATATGACCACGTCCACGGTGACGACACATTTTGACTATCACTTTATCGATCATAACCTGCTGAAGCTCGATATTCTCGGTCATGATGATCCGACCATGATCCGAAAGCTCGAAGATCTGACCGGCCTGGATGCCACGGAGATTCCGCTGGATTCCAAAGAAGTCATGTCGCTGTTCCAGAATACCGAAGCGCTGAAGATCACCCCGGATGATATCGGCGGTACGAAGCTCGGCGCGCTCGGCGTACCGGAATTCGGCACGGACTTTGCCATGCAGATGCTGATCGATGCGAAGCCCACCTGCTTCTCCGATCTGGTCCGGATCGCAGGACTGGCGCACGGAACCGATGTCTGGCTCGGCAATGCGCAGGATCTGATCCTGTCCGGCACGGCCACGATCCAGACGGCGATCTGTACGCGTGATGATATCATGACGTATCTGATCAGCAAGGGCGTGGACAAGAGTATGTCGTTCAGCATCATGGAGAACGTCCGTAAGGGAAAAGTCGCCAAGGGCAAGTGCAAGCAGTGGCCGGAATGGAAAAGCGAAATGCAGGCGCATGATGTGCCGGACTGGTATATCGGATCCTGTGAGAAGATCGCCTATATGTTCCCGAAGGCGCATGCGGCGGCCTATGTCATGATGGCGTGGCGCATTGCCTACTGCAAGGTGTTCTATCCGCTGGCATATTATGCGGCGTACTTCAGTATCCGCGGCACCGGCTTCAACTATGAACTGATGGGCATGGGCCGGGATACGCTGAAGAATAATCTGGCGAATTACAGACGGAATCAGGATAATCTGACTGATAAGGAGAAGCTCACGCTGCGGGATATGCGGATCGCGGAGGAAATGTATGCGAGAGGCATCGAGTTCATGCCGATCGATATTTACCGCGCGAAAGCAAAGGATTTTCAGATCATCGACGGGAAGATCATGCCGTCCTTCATGAGCATTGAAGGAATGGGCGAGAAGGCTGCCATGGCGGTGGAGGCCGAAGCCGTGAACGGAAAGTATATTTCGGTCGAGGACTTCGTCAACCGGACGAGAGTCTCAAAATCCCTGGCGGAATACATGGCGGAAATGGGGATCTTCGGCGATATGCCTCGTACGAACCAGATCTCGCTGTTCGACCTGGAGCTGATGTAGAGAAAAATGCGCTTCTGGAGGTGTTTTTAAATTGAATCTGTTCTGGATCGCGCTGGCAGCGGCTGTCGTCTGCAGCGCCATCGGCTTTAAATATTATATCTGGTTTATTTCGATCGGTTACGGACTGTCCGTGGCCGGGATCGGCATCGTATTTCTGATCGCGGCGATCATGGGCACCGGCGGCGCGGCTGCCGGTGCGGGACTGTACGCAGTCTGTGCCATGCTGGTCGTCTACGGACTCCGGCTGGCCGGCTATCTGGCTGTCCGGGAATTCCGCAGCACGTATAACCAGAAAATGCAGGGTGAGATCAAGGACGGGAAGCTGATTCCCATGCCGGCCAAGATCGCCATGTGGATCACGGTCGCGCTGCTCTACGCATGCCAGACGGCACCGGTTTGTTTCCGGATCGCGAACGGAAAAGGAACGGATGCATTTGTGATCATCGGGCTTCTTCTGATGATCTGCGGCGTGATCCTGGAAGCTGCGGCCGATCTGCAGAAGGCGGAAGCAAAGAAAAGGGATCCCGGCAGATTTGTAGACACCGGTCTGTATCGGTTCGTCAGATGCCCGAATTATCTGGGCGAGCTGATTCTTTGGACGGGTGTGTTCCTTACAGGCATTGGTTCCAATGCCGGCGCAGTCCAGTGGGTCGTTTCCCTGATCGGTAATCTCGGGATCATCTATGTCATGTTCTCCGGCGCCAGAAGGCTGGAAATGCGGCAGAACAGGACGTATGGAGAGGATGAGGAATACCAGGTCTATGTGAAATGCGTGCCGATCATGATCCCGTTCATTCCGCTGTACAGCGTGGAAAAGTACAAATGGCTCGTGGCGTAGGCAAGCATTTACAGTGATAAAGGAAGACAAAGAAAACTCCTGCAGGAACGGTATCATCCTGCAGGAGTTTTTTCGTTGTTTTCTGTTTCTGCCGGCACCATTTTCAGCTTCTTCGCAGCGCGCCCAGATACATCAGACCGTTGTAGATCATCTGGAAGTTTGTGGAATCGGCGCGTGGCGTGGCGCCGAAATTGCCCATCTCCGGGTGCGGGGAGAACAGGATGAGATGGCTGCCGTTATACTGCGCTTCCGCAAAGGCCGTGAAGCCCTTCAGGTGTTTGTCGAAAAGCTCGTCGCTCAGCGGATTGTAGTAATCAATGGCATCCTTCGGCAGCTGGTTGTCGCCGAAATCCCAGTGCGGCCGTCTGGCGGAGCCGCTGGCCAGCAGCCTTTCAAAATGGCCCAGCTGTTTGACATTGTCACCGACGATCCGGATGGCGGGGCCTTCCCAGTACGTGATATGTACGGTCGAGAGCTTTCCGGCGGCCACGCCGGCAAACAGCGGATGATCCGGTTCATCGATCCTGCAGCGGACAAGCCCGCTGCCCTTGTGCCAGAAATCCAGATCTTCTTCGTCGGTCGCTTCAACAATATTCAGCCAGGTGTAATTCCGGTCGCTGTAAGACGTGAGAGGGAAGTACGCACCGCCGCAGATGCCCATATAGTTACCTTTTTCGCTTAAGAATTTCCGGATCTGGTCGTGCCCCAGATCGCCGAGGCCGA
>DFKM01000176.1 GCA_002373555.1 Lachnospiraceae bacterium UBA3645 | reverse complement strand
ACGCCCATCTCCTCCGGGATCTTGCCGCCGGTAGAGATCTGGAAAGCCTCGTCAGCGCCGATCATAGCGCCTGCGCCGATGCCGGTGACGATCTTGCAGTCCGGATAACGCTGAAGGATGGTCTCCATTGCGGTCTGGGCCTGGTTCGCGTCAAGACCTGCCTGGCTGGAAATGACTTCGTACTTGCCGGAAGCTTTGTTCTCGAGACCCTGAAGGATACCCTCCTCACGCTCAAGCAGGATGGTGGTCTGCGGATAGTTGATCATGGCGATCTGCGCCTTGTTGTCTGCGCTGTAGTGCGCGTCGATGAACTCGCCGGCAGCCTCGCCGATCTCAATGCCGAGGTTGGTGTTGTTCAGGACCCAGTTTCCGTCGGTGTTGGTCATCGGGTCGTCCCAGCACATGACCTTGATGCCGGCATCTCTTGCCTGCTTCGCAGCGTCTTCAACTGCAGCAGCGTCAGAGGGGTGGATCATGATGAGGTCGCACTTGGAAGAAACAAAGTTCTCGATCTGGCCGATCTGGGTGGCGGAGCTGTCGTCGCAGGCAACGATGGTGATCTGGCCGCCGTTCTTCTCGACGACTTCCTGCAGAGCGGTCATGACGCCCGCCCAGTAGGCATTCTGCAGGGACTGGATGGTGACGCCGATCTTCTTGCCGCTCAGGGAAGCGAGATCCGCCTTCGCGTAGAACTCGGGGCTTGCCTGAACACCTTCGGTGTTTCCGGTGCTGTTTTCAGCAGCGGCAGCAGCGGTGGTCTCTGCAGCAGCAGCCTGGGTCGCTGCCGGTGCAGCAGCCTGGGTCGCTGCCGGCTGGGAGCCGCCGCATCCGGTCAGCAGGCTGAAGGTAACAGCAGTGGCGCAAAGGATAGCAAACAGTTTCTTCTTCATATATGATTTCCTCCTGATTTTTGCCCTTCCCTGAAGGGATTTGATATGGTTTTGGGAGTTGAGATTTCCAATGTTACGGTGTTTCCTTTATCCGTGGATTCCGCTTAGAAGCAGGTGAATGCTCCGTCAAGACCGAAATCGGCACCGGTGGTGAAGGTGGAAGTGTCGCCCGCAAGGTAGACACAGATGGAGCCGAGCTCTTCCGGAGTGCCGAGGCGGCCCATCGGAGCCATGGCGTTCCACTTCTCGATCAGCGGCTTCAGCGTCGGAGAGGAGAGGGTGAGATCGGTGCCGATGTATCCCGGAGAGATGCTGTTGACGCGGACGCCGCGCTTAGCCCACTCCACTGCGAGGGACTTGGTCAGCTGGATCACGCCTGCCTTGGACGCGTTGTATGCGCACTGGGGCTGCGGGACGTTGACAATGTGTGCGGACATGGAAGCGGTGTTGATGATGGAGCCGCCGCCGTGGGCCAGCATGTACTTGCCTGCGATGGTGTCGGTCAGGAAAACGCTGTCAAGGTTGACAGCCAGGTTCTTCTTCCACTGTGCGTAGGTCATCTCATCCGCCGGAGCGTTGATGCAGATACCTGCGTTGGCGTGGCAGAACTCCAGGCCGCCCAGCTTTTCGACGACCTCGTCGACCATGGCCTGGACCTGAGCTTCGTCGGTCACATCGCACTTGATAGCGATGATCTTCCGGCCGGTGCTGGCGGCGATCTCCTTTGCGGTCTCTTCCGCAGCGGCGATGTCCATGTCGACAATGGCAAGATCAGCACCGGCCTCTGCGAATGCCTGGGCAGTGCACTTGCCGATGCCGCGCGCTGCTCCGGTGACGAAGCCGCGCTTACCGTAGAGACGCATTTTTTCAATGATTCCCATAATGTTACCTCCCTTTCTGGTTCGAGAAAAATGAATTAGATAATTAAATTTGTAAAATCATTTTTCTTATTGCATTTACAGAATACCATAAGATAACGTAAAGTCAATCTGTTAATTTTGCCAAAACATTTTACAAAACATTGTGCAGACTGCATATGGAAGACAAAAGCCATTTCTGCTACTTTTTAAGTATCATGGAGGCATATTATGAAAGAAAGTGAAGGGGACCATGACAAAAAGCATTACACCGAAGCAGATCAAGGCAAACAACCGTCAGCAGATCTACAATTATATTTACGAATCCGGAAAAGTATCCCAGCAGGACATTGCATATGCGCTGCGGCTGAGCCGCCCCACCGTTGCGGCGAATCTTGCGGCTCTGGAAACCGACGGGCTGATCTTTAAAAACGGACAGCAGGATTCCGAACTGATCGGCCGGAAGGCCGTGGGCTATTCGATCGTCCGTGACTACCGCGTGGCCATCGGCGTAGAGGTGAGAAGACGGAAGGTGATCCTGATCGCGGTGGACCTTTACGGCAGGCCTGCCGGAAACAGTGCCGACTGTCTGACACTGAACATTCCTTATAAAAATGAAGCGCGCTACTATAAAAAGGTGGCTTCCGAGATCGAGAGCTTCATATCCGCACAGGGATTCCGGCCGGAGCAGCTTCTCGGCATAGGCTTCGCCATGCAGGGACTGGTCTCTTCCGACGGAAAGAAGGTCCTCTACGGCGCGATCCTGGAGAACAGCGGACTGACGATCGAAGCGTTTTCAAGACACCTTCCATATCCATGCACCTTCATTCACGATCCGGAGAGCGCGGCGCTCACGGAACTCTGGCATTCCCCGGATCTTGCCAACGCGATCTATATCTCTCTGAGCCACCATCTGGGCGGGGCGATGATCACGAACGGGCTGGTGAGGGCCGGAAAGCACGGACACAACGCGACTTTTGAACACATTCAGATCCGTATGCGCGGAGATCTCTGCTACTGCGGGAAGCGGGGATGTCTCGAGACGCTGTGTTCCCTGAATGCACTGCTGGGCGACGACCCGCCGGAGCCGTTCTTTGAGGCAGTGCGGAACGGCAGCCCGGAGGAGACGAAGCGCTGGAAAGCCTATCTCGACAATCTGGCCATGATGCTGAACATGCTGCATCTGGTGCGGGACGTGGATATCGTTCTGGGCGGCCACCTCGCCGCATTTCTGGCAGAGGAGGATATTCAGTATCTCTATGACAGGATCCGCGACCTGACGCCCTTCGGGGATCCGGACGATTTCCTGGTGCTCAGCAAGATGCCGAAGAACAACATTACGATCGGGGGGGCGCTCCTGTACATCCGGGCATTTCTGGAAGATATAGACATGGAAGGCGAGCCGGTAATCAAAATGTAAAAAGCCGGAGAAATGAAGACCGGGCAAATAAAATGGTTTTGAAGAATACAAGTCCGGGCACTGCGTCAGCGCAGTGCCCGGTTTTTTTTCGCTGATCGGCGGTCTGCCGGGAAACATAAAATTGGCTTGCAGCCTTGCTGAGAGTATAATAAAAGAATGAAAAACTGCCGGAAAAACGGAATTGAGCGAGGAAGGGAAATGGAAACACAGATCTTAAAAGGCGCGCCGGTGGCGGCAGCGATGAATGAGACGATGAAGGCGGATACCGCGGCGCTTAAAGAAAAGGGGATCGTTCCGACCCTGGCTGTTCTCCGGGTCGGCGCCCGGGCGGACGACCTGAGCTACGAGCGGGGCGCCATGAAGCGCGCCGCGGCGGTGGGGATCGAGGTCCGGAACGTGGTCCTGCCGGAGGACGTGGACGGTGATACCTTTTTCAGGACACTGGAAGAGCTGAACGAGGACGCATCTGTCCACGGGATCCTGATGTTCCGTCCGCTGCCGAAGCATCTGGACGGGGAAAAGGCGCGGCAGATGCTGGTGCCCTCCAAGGATGTGGACGGCTGCACGGACGGATCCCTGGCGGGAGTGTTCACGAACACATCCCTGGGCTTTGCCCCCTGTACGGCACAGGCGGCCATGGAGATCCTGCATTATTACGGGATCCCGGTCAGCGGCCTCAGGGCTGCCGTCATCGGCCGCTCCCTGGTGATCGGGAGACCGGTGGCGATGATGCTGATGCACGAAAACGCCACGGTGACGGTCTGCCATACCAGGACGAAGGATGTTCCGGCGGTCACCCGGGAGGCGGATCTCGTCATTGCCGCTTCCGGGCAGATGGAAAGCGTCGGCCGCGAATATCTGAGAGAAGGCCAGATCGTGATCGACGTCGGCATCGGCTGGAATGAAGAAAAACAGAAGCTCTGCGGCGATGTCCGGTTCGAGGAGGCGGAGGGGCTGGTCTCTGCCCTCACTCCGGTGCCGGGCGGCGTGGGCAGCGTGACGACTGCGGTGCTGTGCCGCCATGTGGTGGACGCGGCGATGAAATGCGGATAAAAAGGCGGTGGGCCAATGGCTGTGGAAGACGGTGAATGGATCATGCGGGGGCTGGACTGGAATGATCCCTGGCGGATCCGTTCCTGGCGCGAACTGATCAACTGGATCAATGAAGTGGGATTTCTTCCTCTGTTTGCGAATGAAGTACCGGGGTTTTCGGCGGAGGAGCATGTCTCCCCGCTGTACTGGTGGACAGGAGACCCGGAGCAGGATCCCTGGGCGTGGCGCGAGATCATCGCGGAGACCGGGGAGGTGGCCTACGGAAAGTTCTTCGGAAACCGGGCCGGATTCATTTCCAGGGAGTGGTTTCCGTATTTTGCGAATTCCCGACGGGACGGCTATGATTTCGACGCGGCCTGGGATGACGAACTGGTGCAGCGCCGGTACAAGGCGATCATGGACCTCTTTGAGGACGGGGAAACGCATCCCGGGTTTGAACTGAAGCCTGCGGCAGGCTTCGGAAAGGAAGGCTTCAGGAATTTTGACGGGTGTATGACCTGGCTGCAGATGCAGACGTATCTCATC
>DFKM01000205.1 GCA_002373555.1 Lachnospiraceae bacterium UBA3645 | reverse complement strand
CTTGTGCCATCTTTATCAAAGCTGATCTCATACCAGGCGTCTCCGTTCTTCGTCCCGAGCTTTACCTTCAGGCCGGAAATGTCTTTTTCCTCAATGCCCTCCGCCGCAAGCACCTGTCCGACCGCTTCGTCTCTCCCGATATACCGCTCGTGGAACTGCGTCGTTATGTAATAGACAACGGCCAGTTCGATCAGAATCAGTATGATCAGCGTACCGATTACGTGTTTGTAATTCTTTCTCAGAAAATCCATCATCCTTTTAACACCTTTATCTATTTTTATATCATTTTTGGAAGAAAAGATATTGGCTTGTTCCCGTTATATATTGCGGTTTTTAGCCCTATATTTGTCTTATTTATCCGTTTTTTTAGCACTATATTGTGTGAATTATTGACAAAATTGGCCCATTTTGCTATTATTTTGTCAATCTGAAAATCGCAGCGGAGAAAGCGGTACAGAAGGAGGGGGTACGATTGCAGCATCTTGCAAGCGAGATCGACCTGAACTTTTTCAAGAACAGGTTCGGCGTGCATAAGATCGTCCGGTTGACCTACTATAATGAACAGCCGGACTGGATACAGATGCTCCACAAACATGATGATCACTGTGAGATCATCTATATTGAGAGCGGCACCGGAAAGTATATTGTGGATGAGACACTGTACCCGGTCAAAGCCGGTGATATCATCCTGATCAACGCAGGCATCGGACATTTGCAGCGAAGCGATCCGGAATCTCCGCTGGTCTCCTGGAATCTGGCTATACGGACAAGCAAAACGGATTCACTGCAGGCGGATCAGCTTCTTCCGCCGGCAGCCGTTCCCGTTTTCAGTGCCGGGAAGAGCGAGGCGGCGATCCGTTCCTTCTTTCACCATCTCTATAACGAGGCCAAACAGAAGCCCGTTTATTACGAGGCAGCCTCGCTGTTATATGCCGAGCTGATCCGGATCACCGTCGCGCGGCTTTCTTCCGCTGCCAAGCCCCAGCCGGCCCGGAGAAAGCATCTGCTTCCGGAGCAGGTCAAAAGGTATATTGACGATCATTACACAGAGAAGCTGACGCTGGATGATATTGCGGATACCTTCTTTGTGAATAAATACCATATTGTTCATGTCATGAAAGAAGCCTACGGGGTCTCCCCCATCGACTATATGGTCGCCCGAAGGATCGGCGAAGCACAGAACCTTCTGAACAGTACGTCCATGTCCGTCAGCGAGATCGCTGAAGCCGTCGGGTATTCGGACAAGAATTATTTCACCCGGACATTCAAGAAAAGAGTCGGTTTAAGTCCCCTTGAATACCGGAACCGCTATCAGTTCATCTGAAAAGCGGACGCAAAAAACGGGGGCAGTCCTCAGGGAGAATACTCCTCGGGAACTGCCCCCGTTTAACGTGTCTTCACTTTGCATCTGCCAGACCGTTCAGCAGACTGTCGCAGATCTCGTCCCCGATCTCCTGCCGGATCAGATCGCAGACAGGCTGCGCTTTCTCCGTGACCGTCTTTCTGGTCTCTTCATCCAGCTCCATGACGGTGACGCCGTGCTCTTCCATCTTCTTCCTGGACTGGTCATTGATATCCCGGATCTTATCCGACAGCTCCTCATCGGCCATCCGGTTCGCCTCGGCGATTGCCTCCCGGCAAAGCGGATCCAGGCTCTCCCATCTGTCCCGGTTCATAATGCACAGGTTCAGATACAGCGTGTGGTGCGTCAGGATCACATGATCCTGCACTTCATAGAGCTTTGCGTTAACCTGCGTATCCAGCGCATTTTCCTCCGCTTCCACCGTGCCCTCGCTGAGCGCATCGTAAAGATCCGTAAAGGCGATCGTCTCCGTGCTGCAGCCGAGGCTTTCCCAGAAGGCCCCGGAATACGTCGATGCCATGGTCCGGATCCGGATCCCCGAAAAATCATCGATCGTGCGGACCGGCTTGTTTGTGCTCATTTCCCGGAAGGTCGCCGCCTGCAGCGTATCGACCAGTTCCAGGCCGGCATCCTCAAAGCCGGCATTCAGCATACCGAAAAATTCCGAGCCCGGCTTCAGCACCTGATCGATCGTATCCGCATCATATCCCGCAAATACCATGGGCATGTCGAAGACATACAGCTCCGGTACGGTACTGCTCAGATTTCCGGGCTGCATATTGCAGAGGTCGACCGTGCCTTTCTGGACAAGCGCGGCGATCTCGCTGTCATCGCCCATCTGGGAGTTGCCGTAATAGTCGACCGTGATCTTCCCGCCGGTGATCTCTTCGATATTGCTGATGAAGGCCTTCGCCCACAGATTGCCCACCGCACCGGCAGCAGCGCCGTCGGCATAGACCAGTGTCAGCGGCTCCAGATCCCGGTATTTTTCCTCTCCCTCAGGATCCGTGAAGGCGGAACGGAGCTGTGCCACCCCGCAGGCCGAGACGGAAAATGCCATTAGAAAAGCTGCAGCAAGTGCAGCCAGTTTTCCCATCCGTTTCATGATCAGATGTCCTCCGATACTGCATGTTCAGTCCTAGTATATCATTTTTGCGTTCAGAATCCATTTCTTTTGCCTGTTTTTTGTTGCCAATCCTTTGCACTTCTATTATTGTATATAGGAAGAACCTGTATTTATAAACCTGTACAAGGAGGGTTTCATGACCACCAGAACCGAACATGATTCCATGGGGGAGATCCAGGTCCCCGCTGATAAATACTGGGGCGCACAGACACAGCGAAGCGCAGAGAATTTCCGGATCGGCACCGGGATCGAGACCATGCCGGCAGAGATCATCCATGCCTTCGGGATCCTGAAAAAGGCGGCAGCGCTTGCGAACCACGAGCTGCGTCCAGAGAAAATGACTTCCGAAAAACTGACAGCAGTCTGTTCCGCCGCTGACGAAGTAATCTCCGGTGCGCTTTCGGAGCATTTCCCGCTCGTCGTCTGGCAGACGGGCTCCGGCACACAGTCCAACATGAACACGAACGAAGTAATCGCGAACCGCGGAAACGAGATCGCGGGCGAAAAGCTCCTGCACCCGAACGACGACGTCAACATGAGCCAGTCTTCCAATGACACCTATCCTACGGCGATGCACATCGCCGCCGTGCTGGCGCTCACGGAGAAACTTCTGCCGGCTGTCGATCTGCTGATCTCGACATTCTGCCGTCTCGAAGAAGAGAACCGCGGAATGATCAAGAGCGGACGAACGCATCTGCAGGATGCCGTACCGATCAGCTTTGCGCAGGAGATCAGCGGCTGGAGAGCATCGCTCGAGAAGGATAAAGAGCTGATCGCACGTTCGCTCCCGCCGCTCCATGCTTTGGCGCTCGGCGGCACCGCGGTCGGCACCGGCCTGAATGCACCCGCCGGCTTCGATACGCTTGTCGCGGAGAAGGTCTCGGCACTGACCGGACAGCCCTTTGTGACCGCCGACAATAAATATCACGCGCTGACATCCAAAGACGAGCTGGTCTTTGCGCACGGCGCAGTCAAAGCCCTCGCCTGCGACATGATGAAGATCGCCAATGATGTGCGGTGGCTCGCGAGCGGCCCGCGCTGCGGTCTCGGAGAGATCCGGATCCCCGAAAATGAACCCGGCAGCTCCATCATGCCCGGCAAAGTCAATCCCACCCAGTGCGAGCAGGTGACCATGGTCGCTGTCCAGGTCATGGGAAATGATGCTGCGATCAGCTTTGCCGCCTCCCAGGGGAACTTCGAGCTGAACGTTTTCATGCCCGTTATGGCCTACAACTTCCTGCAGTCCGTGCGACTGATGGCGGAATCCATCGTTTCCTTCAACAACAACTGTGCCGTCGGGATCAAGGCCGTGCCGGAAAAGATGCATGACAACCTGCACAATTCGCTGATGCTTGTGACCGCGCTGAATCCGTATATCGGCTATGAAAATGCGGCGAAGACAGCGAAGTACGCATATGCAAACAACTGCTCCCTGAAGGAAGCCTGCGTGAAGCTCGGCTTTCTGTCCGCGGAAAGATTTGATGAGGTCTTTCATCCAGAGGAGATGGCAGGAGAATAAGAATGCTTTTTCCGGGATTTTTTATAGAATTTCCGAAACTGTGCATTTTGAACGTGTTTTTCAAAAACTACTGCTATCTCCCTGTGCAGAAATTCTATATCCACGTTTTTTTACTGTACTTATTGTGCAATTCATGTCAGGATTGTAGAGTTTACTGTCCAAACCACTGATCTGACAACTTAAAATTGTGATAATCATGGGCAGTATTTTCTCCGAGCGGTCCAATAATTGCACCATTGCTGCATTTACCCGGTTAAACCTTCCGCGGCCGGAAAACAAAAGCTGATTTACAACTTCCGGCCGGCATGTTATAATCAGTCCGCATAATGTGCGCTACTATCAAGCAAGAGGTAATCTACATGAATGTCCGCGAAGAATCCCTGAAACTCCATTATGAATTAAAAGGAAAGATCGAGACCA
>DFKM01000210.1:12914-14159 GCA_002373555.1 Lachnospiraceae bacterium UBA3645 | reverse complement strand
ACGTACCGCTTGGTTAGAATGTCCTTGTAGTCTAGCATAGCCTACCTCCTATAAATGAATTCCCACCACTATTGATGGTTATCATCAGTATAGGAGAATGGCTTTTCAATCATAAAGCTAAAGTGTCCGCTCGCTCCGCTCCGCGTCCGTTTTGCTCCGCAAAACTGTCCGGTCTATGGCGCAGTTTGCAATTCCGGAAAAAATCACATTGCCTTAATCTTTTGTAAGACGGATCGTGATCAGAAATCGTTCTGCGGAGATACTGATTTACAGCTGTCAGTTTTTTCTGCAATTCTGCGTGGCGTTTGCAATTGATCTTCTTGTCGGCGAGAGCAAACAGGAGTTCGTGTTCGCTTTTCCGGATATACTCCCTCTCAGGTGATCGGGCCGGCAGATTGGAAGGAAACTCCCTGTAAAACTTATAGCTTTTCCCGCTCTTGTGAAATATCAATGTTCCTTTTGGCGCATTGTGCAGTTTTTCTTCAATGTCAGAGATCTCTGCTTCAAGCCTTTCTTTTTCCATCAGCATATGTTCCTGCAGTGTCATTTTGTCCTCCTTTTTAAGAATAATAGGTATGAAAATTGGCAATAAAAAACAAGCGAAACAGGAAAAACTGTCTTAAAATAACAGAAAACTAAATTAAATAATGCTTATTGACAATACAATATGCAGAATATACAATAAACAGCAGGAAACTTCAAGTGCTTTTGATGAGATGTTGACAGAGCCGGGAAGGAGGGATACTGCCATGAAAGAGCAGATGGTTTTCTGCAAGGAGCAAGCGGTCTTCTGTAAAACAGGCGCTTTCAAACGTAAAATGCACTTGAGATATGTTCCAAATTTGTGCTGAATATAGGAGGATAAAGAATGGTCTCGATTGATTTGGACAGGCTGGAAACGGCGATCACTTCGATCTCCAGATTGGCGGAGGGGCGGAACCCGGTAACCGGTGAGCAGACGGAATATCTTCCGCTGGAGGATCCGAAGGTCATCCGATGTCTGTATTCTGCGGAGAAGATCATGACGGAAGTGTTCAGGGGGCTTGATGAGGGATCTGCAGAAATTTGGGTTCAAAAAAGAGGTGTGGATCAGGACATTGATTTGAGAAGATGCCGAAAAGAGGAGGCTGCTGCAGAGTTGGCTCAGGCTGCTGCGGTTCCGAACGGGGAAAAAGAATCCACCGGCATGGAAACTCAATCTGTCGGCATGGATACTTGTTCTGCCGGCATGGAAACTCAATCTGC
>DFKM01000210.1:0-12828 GCA_002373555.1 Lachnospiraceae bacterium UBA3645 | reverse complement strand
ATGGAAACTCAATCTGCCGACATGGGAAACCAACCTGCCGGCATGGAAACTCAATCTGTCGACATGGAAAACCATTCCGCCGATGAAGAGAGCGAAGCCGTCGCGAAAAAGAAAAAAGTCCCATTCCCGTATGAAATCCTCTCGCTTTTTATATATCGGGAGGATAAATCCATCACCCATCTTCTGAGACAGTTTGCAGAGCCGGCCGGAGAGATGAATATCAAGCTTCCGAATGCGGCTGCGATTCACAAATGGTTCGGTGAGAATGGTTATCTGGTGAAGGAGGCGCTGGAGCCCGGCGGGCAGGAATTCTGGATGCCGACGCAGAAAGGGTCAGAACTGGGTCTGTATACGAGAGAAGGAATGTTCCGGGGCCGGCAGATCGTGTCCGTCATGTTCAATGAGCCGGCACAGTACTTCCTGGCAGCAAATCTGGAAAAAATCGTTCAGGAAATTCAGAAAGGAGGATAAACAGGTCGTTCAGGAAATTCAGAAATGAAGATAAACAGATCGTTCAGGAAAGTCAAAAAGACAGATGAAATCATTGTCGGGGTTTGGAAAATGACAGGGCATATGGTAGAATAAATGCATATTCCGGCATGGGAGATGGCGCATGAAAGAATTTGAAGAAAAAAGACTGGATGCGGCGATAAC
Organism: Lachnospiraceae bacterium UBA3645; assembly: GCA_002373555.1. Classification (GTDB taxonomy): domain Bacteria; phylum Bacillota; class Clostridia; order Lachnospirales; family Lachnospiraceae; genus UBA3305. The sequence continues at coordinate 12,174 of DFKM01000210.1, read as the reverse complement.
CTATATAAGCCGTATGGCGGACGGAAATAATCCGACCAACAACCGGCCTGCACAAAGCGATATTCTGGACAATCCCAATGTGATTCGCTGCCTTCATTTTGTAAAGGAAGTGCTTGAAGAAGTAAGGCTGAATAACGGTAAAGTCGGCACAGGCAAAAAATCCGTCAGGAAACCGTTCCCTTTCGACGTTCTCAAGGCATTTCAGTACAGAGAGGATAAATCCATTATGCATCTGCTGCGGCAGTTCGCCGAGCCTGTGGAAGATAAGGAAGGGAAGCTTCCGGGCGCGGCGGCGATCAATAAGTGGCTGGGGGCCAATGGTTATCTGGAGCGCAGGGTGGCACCGCAAAACGGGAAGGAATATTGGGTTCCGTCAGAGAAAGGGAAACAGCTCGGCCTGTATGAACGGGAAGGTACTTCCCCTGATGGCAGGTTTTATATTTCTGTGATCTATAATGCAGATGCGCAGAAGTTTATGGCGGAAAATATGGAAATGATTGCCGGGAATATCGAATCCGGAGAACTGACCGGAAAAAGTGAAAAGCCTGCAGGCGGCAGTACGGACAGCGGCTTTTATGCAGCAGCAGCGGAGGAAAACGCGACAGCAGCGGCAGATCGGGAGCGACAGGCCCAGGAGGATCTGTACGCTGCGCAGTGGCGGCAATGGGAAGAGGATGTTCCGTTCAGGGAAGGCTGAGAAAGACAATGGAGAATATGCAGAGGAAAATACTGGTTGTAAATGATGACGGATATGACGCGCCGGGGATATACAGACTTGCGAAAGCTGCGCGAGCGTTCGGTAAGGTGACAGTGGTCGCCCCTGAATTTCATTGCTCGGCAAAATCGCACTCGATCACTTTAAGAGACGAAATGCGGCTGATCAAACGGGATATCGGACTGGAGGATGTCGAAGTGTATTCTCTGTCGGGGATGCCGGCGGACTGTGTCCGCGTCGCGCTCTGCAGTATCCTGCCGGAATATCCGGATATCGTTTTTTCCGGGATCAATGACGGATCAAACTGCGGATTTGATATTGCGTATTCGGGAACGGCAGGGGCTGCACTCGAAGCTGCCATGCATGATCTTCCCGCGATCGCATTTTCAAGAAAAGGCCATGGGCTGGATGAGATCGCAGAGGCCTATCTGCAGCCGATGATGGAGCTTCTGATGCATATGCCGTTAAATAAAGGCGAGATCTGGAATGTGAATTTCCCCGGCATACTGCTGTCCGAGTGCAGGGGCGTGCTTTGGAACCGGAATGCAGCGAGTTCCGGCGTATTCCGGGATCATTATGATGCGCGGACCGGTGAAGACGGGATCCTCTATATCCGCGAGGTGCCGGAGGAGATCCCGGTGGAACAGATCCGCATCGGTTCCGACCTCCGCGCCATGATGGAAGGCTATGTTTCTGTGGGGAAAGTGAAGAGCCATGTGTATGGCTGAAAGCGGCAGAACAAACCATGTCCGCCGAAATGGCTGCAGCAGGAACTTCTTCTCCTGATGACAATAAACAGCGTGCCGGTGTCGGCCTCCGTCTGTACTTTACAGCGCCTGTTCCAGCTCTGCTGCCTGGCGCTTTTTCATTTTCTGCCAGCTGAAGAAGCCGTACAGATCGTTGAACAGGAAGACGATAAAGCACACCAGTACAGAGATATAGCGGGAATCCGCCATGCTTGCCAGCGCCCATAAAATGATCAGCACGATATCATTTGCCGCATAGGCAATGGCAAACCAGGGGATGCGCCGGAAGGTCAGATACACAGCCAGAAAACTCGTCGTCACGGAGAGTGTGCTGGGGATCAGATTGGCGGTGCCGAAATACCGCAGAATATAATAGAAGATCTGTGTCACAACAGCTGTCAGCAGGATCATGAAAATCACTTCCCGGCGGTGCATGGTGCCGACTGTGACTTCCGCCATGTTTCCCTGAAAAGGATTCCGCAGCCATGCGATCAGCGCAAAGACCGCCATCGGCATGGTCATGCCGAGATACGTGATCATTTCGCCGTAATAGGAGAAGGAATAAGAGATCATGCCGTACAGAATGCTGAAAATGATCACGAGCACCTGGCCGATCGGATTTCCCTTTGCATTGAAGATCAGATAGGTGACGCCGATCAGCGAATTGAACAGGATCATATAATTTTCCCGGTCGAAAAGGAAGAAGGATACGATCACGAACAGCATGGAAACGCTCCAGATCGTGATCTCGCTTTTTGTAAAGTACCCGGTAATGGCCTGTCTGATCCGCATTTGTCTTTCACTCCTTAAAAAAAGCATTTGCGCACACATCTTCTAAGACCTGACGATGTGTGAACAAATGCTTTCTCGCATTTCTACCCGGTGGCAGTAATATCTGTATTCATTAGGATGCCGGAATACGATTCTCCGGCACAAGGATTTTATAGCAAAGAAACGGCGGGATGTCAAGACGGCAGGATTGTCATATCCAACGGTTTGACATCAAATATCCGGTGTGTTAATGTTAGTAGGTTCCTGTTGTTTTGTAAAAAAGAGGTACTAAAGGAATAAGAACTATGGATGTCGTGCAGCTGCTTGAGGTCGGGATGCTGATCACCTTCGGCGCTTCCTGGCCGTTTAATATCATCAAATCCTGGCGCTCCCGGACTGCCAAGGGCAAGAGTATTTATTTCGAACTGATCATCCTGGCCGGCTACGGCATGGGTGTGGCAGCCAAAATTATCCAGTACAATCAGAGCGGGAAACTGCCCTACGCCATCTGGTTCTATCTGCTGGATATTGCGCTTGTAACCACGGATCTGATCCTGACGATCAGAAATCATCATCTGGATCAGCTGCTGGAAAGGAAGGAAGCGGCATAAATGTGGAAAGGTATTCTGTGTGTCACGATCGCTTCCGTGATGTTCGGCCTCACACCGCTTGGAAATAAATATGTGGTCATGTCCGGCATGGCTGCAGAATGCATTGTCGTCTGGCAGCTGACTGTCATGATCTTCCTGGCCGCGGTGCTTGCAAAGGCTTCCGGGCAGAAACTGAAGATTCCGGTGAAGGATGCTGCCGTCCTGATCCTGGTCGGGATCATCGGGATCGGCGGGACGGATTATTTCCTGAACATGGCCTATACGGAACTGCAGGTCAGCAGTGTGCTGATGATCCATTTTCTGTATCCGACGTTTGTGCTTCTGGTGAGCGTGCTGCTGTTTCACGTGAGGTTCACGAAACTGTCCGGGACAGCGGTCCTCTTCTGCATCGCCGGGCTGTTTCTGGTCACAGGTCTGTCCGGAAATATCACGCCGGCAGGTGCGTTTTATGCGGCTGCTTCCGGGATCGTATACGGAATCTATGTTCTGGCCAATGATCATGGAAATACCAACCGCTTCCATCTGGCCGTAAAGCTGTTTTATACAAGTATCGGCGGCGTGCTGATCTGCGGAACGCTGATGCTCCTCGGCGGGAGCTTTTCCCTTCCTGCGGACGGAAGGACTTCCCTGGTATTATTTGCCGTCGTCGGCGCGGGATCATTCCTGGGATTTTATCTGCTGACAGCAGGCGTGAAAAATGTAGGCGCAACAACCGCGGCGTTCCTGAATATGCTGGAGCTCATCGTTGCCGTGGCAGGCGGGATCCTGATGTACGGAGATGCATTCTCGGCAAAGACCGGCGCAGGCTTCCTCTGCATATTGCTTTCCGTGCTGCTGATCACGCTGGACGGCGTAAAAAAATGATTTCCGAAATCGGAGACGGATCCAGCTCTTCACCGGCCGAAAGGCGGGTAAGACCGGAACCCGTCTCCGATTTTATTTTTCAGAAGAACTTTGCCACTTCCGCAAGCTCTTTCCGGGGGCGGAAAGCCGGTTCGGCGGCGCGTTTTCCGATCGCGATCACGGACAGGATCTCTTCATCCCCGGGGATCTCCAGCAGATCGCGGATAGCGGCTGCTTCGCGAATGCCCATGATCAGGGTGTCATAGCCGCGGTCACGTGCGGAAAGAATGAGATACGCGTCATGCAGTCCCAGATCATACGCACCCCAGAAATCACCGGCTTCATTCGCAGGAGCATCTCCGTTATAGCCGGAGATCCCTTTTACGAAAGTCGTTACGATATAGGCAGCATTCGCAGAATTCTTTGCGTTGAAAGGCGGAAGGACGGCTTCATGGAAAGCCGCTGTCTTCTCCGGATCGGTGACGGCATAGCAGCGGTATGTCTGGGAGTTTTTCCAGGAAGGCGCCAGGCGGGCATCATCCAGGATGGAGGTGAGATCCTCCCTGGAAATAGCTTCGCTGTAGTTCCTGACACTGCGGCGTTCTCTGATCAGTTCTTTGAATTCCATCTGATATCCTCCTTGTATGTATAAAATATGATAGCATTGCCAAAAGCATCTTTTCTGTCTGCCCGGCCGGTATTCATTTGCCGTCCGGCTTTTTCTGTTCATAAAGAAAGCGGATATAGTTCCAGATCTCTGAAAAATCGATCCGGCATTCCCCGTTGAAAATGCCGACGGGGATGCTGTCTTCAAAACCGTAAATGACTGGCAGTTCATCCTGCGCCAGGTCATAAACAACCACTTTTCGTCTGTCCGGATCGACGATCCAATATTCGCGAACGCCGGCATTCCGGTATTTCTGCAGCTTGAGGAACATGTCTTTCCTTCTCGTTGATTCCGAGAGGATCTCGACAGCAAGATCCGGTGCGCCGTACAGACACCGCGTGATCAGTTTGCTTCTGTCACAGACGACAAGGACATCCGGCTGCACCATGGTCCGGTCATCCATATCCAGCTGCACGTCAAAGGGCGCAACGAAAGGAATGCAGCTGCCGCCTTTGCTGCGGATAAAACTCCGGAGCTGGCTGCAGATCTCGGAACTGATCAGCTGATGGACGGCAGAGGGCGATGCCATATCATAGATCACACCGTCGATCAGCTCGACACGGCGATCCTCGGGAAGCCCGTAATAATCATCGATCGTATATTCGCCCTGTTTCCTGCTGCCGTAAACAAAGGAGGATTCCCGCAGTTCCCAGGCATCCCTGTGATAAAAAGGAGAGGATTCCCGCAGTTCGGGAGATTCCTTCCCGGTCGGCGTGAATGCCTTCTCCAGCGCTTTCAGCGTTTCGAAGCGCGGTGCAGCCGTGACGCCCGAAAGGATCTTCTGTACGGTAGGCGCGGGAACGCCGGAAAGCGCAGAGATCATTTCATTGGTATAGCCAAGCTCCTTCTTCCTTTTTCGCATTTCCTCTATTGTCATTACAGCCCTCCGGAAAAACATGGCCGGAAAACCGGCAGAAAATCATTGACAAACCATAAATACACCATTAAAATACCATATAAGACAGAGAGTGTCAACAGGATTCATCGTAAAAATACCATGTGAATACGGGAAAGATCATTTGGGTTTTTTAGAGAAAAGTGTTTATTAAAGGACAAATTCATGTTATGATGCGCAAAGTGCGGATGGTCTGCAGCCGGTGGCGTGCGGGGCAGCATTGAACATGAATCGGAATACGAGTGTCTTCTGAACAGAAGAAAACGGGGTGTGAGATGAAGGGATTGCTGAAATCAGCGAGAGAACTGGATGCTTATCTGCGCCGGATCCGGCGTGAGATCCACAGAAATCCGGAGGTCTCCGGAGAAGAAAGAGAAACTGCTGCGCTGGTCGTCAGGGAACTGACCGCCTGCGGCTGCTATGAGATAAGGGAGCATGTCGCGGGATACGGCGTGATCGCGGATCTCGCGGGCAGTACACCCGGGCCGGTGACCGCACTGCGTGCCGACATGGATGCCCTGCCTGTTGCTGAAGAGACCGGGCTTTCCTTTGCATCGGAGAAGCCGGGGAAGATGCATGCCTGCGGACATGATCTGCACACCGCCATGCTGCTCGGCGCGGCAAAGCTGCTCGCGGAACGGAAGGATGAGATCAGCGGGACTGTGCGGCTGCTCTTTCAGCCGGCGGAGGAGGATCCGGCGCTCGACGGCGCTGTCGGAATGATCCGCGCCGGTGCACTGGACGGCGTATCGGCTCTGTTCGGCATGCATATCTGGCCGGAGCTGCCGGCGGGGACCTTCGGGATCCGGCCGGGCGAAATGATGGCTGCTTCGGATCATTTTTCCGTAGAGATCAAGGGCAGGGGCGCGCATGGGGCCACGCCGCACATGGGCCACGATGCGCTGCTGGCCGGCTGCCAGTTCGTGCAGGCGGTGCAGAATATTATTTCCAGAGACATTGATCCCTTTGAACCGGCGGTCATTACGATCGGGGAGTTCGCTTCCGGCGTGAAATACAATGTGCTCGCGGGCACCTGCAGGCTGGAAGGGACGATCCGTTCCTATTCCGCAGGAGTCAGACAGAAGATCAAGATGCGTCTGGAAGATGTTCTTTCGGGAATCTGCTGCGCAGCCGGCTGCAGGGGAGAGCTTTCCTATGTCAGCGGACATCCGGCAGTGATGAACGATCCTCTGCTGGCCGGGGACTGTCTCACGATCGCGGAAGAGATCTTTGGCACGGACAATACGATTCGTCTGGAACGCCCGACGACCATCTCGGAGGACTTTTCCAGGTATACCGAAGTCGTCCCGGCGGCCTTTGGGTTTGTCGGCGCAACGCACCCGGGAGACCGGGTATGGCCGCTGCACAGCTGTTATCTCTCCCCGGACGAGGATATTATGGTGTATGGGGCTGCGATGCACTGTGCGTTTGCGCTTGCGCATTGCAGCGGGAGGCAATAAGCTTGCACAGGAAATGGCAGGATGGTACAATTGCTGCATAAGAGCTCTGCAGACAAGTTTCTGAAGGGGGGAGCCGTGCGAAGGAGGAAGGATAGGATGAGAAGGAAAAATGTTGTTTTTATGATTCTGGCTGCTGCCATTATCACAGCTGTCTGTTCGCTGCCGGTAAATGCCGAAGCAAAGAAGAAGACAGTCTATGTGATCGAATCCATTACCGTAAAGAACACATCCGGCCGGACAATTGACACGCTGAAATATACCTATAATAAAAAGGGCCTGGTAACAAAGCGTGTCTGGAAACAGCCGAGCGGTACATCCACCAATAAATATTCCTATGATAAAGACCTGCATCTTATCAAGGATACGGGGTATGAAGGGAAAAAGAAAGGGACGGTCACAAAATACAAATATGCAGACGGTCTGCTTAGTGAAAGTACGTTTCAATTCCTATCCATGGGTGATACGGAAACGGAATGGTATGAATATGATGAAAACGGCCTGCTGAAGAAAAGAGACGGAAGCAATACACCGGAGACGACCTACAAGTATGATAAGAAGGACAGACTTATCAAGATCAGCAAGCTCTATAACTATCCCGGCGCGAAACCGGAAGTGACCAAATACACATATGACAGCAAGGGCAATGTCACGAAGCACTATGAGTATGGCGGCCTGTTCCGGATCTATAAGAACAAGTATTCCGGGAAACGGCTCAAGAGTGTGACAGCCTGCTATAAGAGCGGGAAGAAGATCTGTACAGATTATATTAAGTACAAAAAGCTGAAAGTGGATCAGGAATACGCTGCCGCTGTGAAGGCACAGCAGATCCCGGCATTCCGTGATCCAGTCTTTTCCATGTTCCCGTTCTGAGGAGGAACATCTGATGTTCGGACGAAGAAAAAAACAGCAGCTGGATTTTGACAGGGAAAAACAGATCCCTGCCGTTCGGAAAAGCATCTGTACAGGTGAGGAAACGGCAGGCTTTCGGGACAGGGATACAGGAAAATTTCATGAAGTCATGCTGCTGAAGAGTGCGGCGGACCTGAAATCTTTTATGGAAATGTACAATATTCAGGAAACGCCGGAGACGATCTACTGACGATCCGGGAGATTTCTGCAGACAGCAGCGTACAATTATCTGCGGATCAGCTCATACTGCAGCATCTCGTATTTCAGCTGTGAGCCTTCGATGATCTCTTCCGGCAGAAGCGCGCGGGCGACAAGCCGGGTGTCTTCGGAAGGCTTGTCCGTGCGGCGCAGATGCGCATAGTCTCCGTCGATCTTTTCTACGGTGAAGAACATGGTCTCAAGGATCATAACGGTACCTCCGGTATGCGTGAAGTGTGCGCCTGCGCCGGTCTGTCCGGCGGGCATGCACAATCGTTTTACGGCTGAATTATAACATAGGCACGACAGCAAATACAATCATTGGGAGACAGCATGAAGAAAGTAGTGGTAGCAAGGCCCGGCATTGATGATGCCGAGCGGGAAATGATTGAAAAAGCAGCGGCGAAAGCGGGCTGCACGGTGGATTTCATCAGCAGGGAAGACGATTCCGCGGAGTGTCTGATGGAAGCGGAGATCATTTACGGCGAAGGAAAAGCGGCAATGAAGGCTGTGCGGGAATCGGATAACCTGCGATGGCTCTGCGCTTCGTTTGCCGGCGTGGATGCTTTCTGCAGGCCCGGCGTGTTCAGGCATGAGAGCACGATCCTCACGAACAGCGCCGGCGCTTACGGCGTATCGCTCGCGGAGCATTCCATCATGCTGGCGATCATGATGATGCGCCGCCTGCCTTACTTTTACGACAACATGAAGAACCGGACCTGGAAGCTGCCTGTACCGCAGAATTCCATCAAAGATTCTGTTGTATCGCTTTTCGGTACCGGCGATACGGGAAGATGTCTCGCAAAGAGGATCCGGAGCTTTGAACCGGCAGCGATCATCGGCATCAACCGCAGCGGGAAGGATGCCGGCCCGGATTTTGACGAAACGTATGATTTCACCAGACTTGCCGAAGTATTTCCGAAGACGGATCTGCTCATCATGAGCCTGCCGGCGACGAAGGATACATACCATATTATCAATGCGGAAACATTGTCGCTTCTTCCGGCCAATGCCTATATTGTGAATGTCGGCCGCGGGAACACGATCGACGGGGATGCGCTTGCCGCGGCACTGAACGCTGGTCAGCTGCAGGGCGCCGCGCTGGATGTTATGGAGACGGAGCCGCTTCCGCAGGAGAGCCCGCTCTGGGATGCGAAGAATATTCTGCTGACACCGCATGTGGCAGGCAATCTGACCGTTCCGTATACCAAAAGACGCAATACGGAGATGTTCTGCGAAGATCTCCTTCATTACGCGAAGGGCGAGCCGATGGAACATCTCGTGGACCGCGGACTTGGCTATTAAAGAGCTGCCGGCAGCAGCAAGGAGATCTGAAAATGGTTTACAGCAACACCGAAGGAAGCATGGGAAAATATATCGTACAGGATCTGCATGATCCGCACATGGGTACGCCCGAATTTCAGGAGATGTACAAGCGGTTCTCACACCGCATCCTGTGGATCGATGACAAAGTCGTCCCGGGATCCTTCCAGATGAACACTGCGTGGTATTACGCCGTTCCGGAGAAGGATCCTGTCTTCGAGGAACACCAGCATGATGATGACGAGATCATCGGTTTTTTCGGCAGCAATCCGGATGATCCCTATGATCTCGGCGCGGAGATCCTGGTCACGCTGGACGGAGAAGAGCATCTGCTGACGAGATCCTCACTGATCTTCTGCCCGGCCGGCATGAAGCATATGCGGCTCTCCATTAAGAAGGTCGACCGTCCGGTCTTCCATTTCTCCGTGGTCACAGGCGGAGAGTACAACGGCGCAGCATATAAATGATGTTTTCTGATTTCGGAGCGGAGTTTCAAAACCGGAAAGGATCGATATGACAAGATCGCAGGTCTTTAAAGCACTCGGAAGGTTTGTGTGGGGGCTCGTCGTGTATTCCTTCGGCGTGTACATGACGATCAACGGCGGGATCGGCACCGGCCCGTGGGAGGCGCTGTCCATCGGCATTTCGAACCACCTGCACATTACCTATGGCATGGTGGTCACGATCATCAATCTCACCCTGGTGGTCTTCGACTGGAAGATGGGGGAGCGGATCGGCATGGGCACGATCCTGGATGCCGTTCTCACCGGGAATTTTACGGATATCTGGATGCGGATCAATCCGCTGGGATCCGATCACGGATTTGTCATCGGCGCAGTGATTCTGTTCGCCGGCCTTTTCGTGATGGCCCTCGGGATGTATTTCGCCATGGGCTCCGGCCAGGGCTGCGGACCGAAGGACGCGCTGCTGCTGGTCGTCGGGAAGCGGCTGCCGAAGCTCCCGATCGGTCTCGTGCAGATCCTGATCTTTCTGTGCGCGTTTACCGGCGCCTTTCTGCTCGGCGGTCCTGTCGGTATCGGCACGCTGATCACCGTGGCATTAAACGGCACCGCGCTGCAGATCGTGTTCAATCTGCTGCATTACGAAGCACGCGACACGGTGCATATGGATATCTTCGAATGCATGAAGACACTGAAGGGATAAGGTATACGCTAACAGTAAAGCAGCAACAGAAATGCAATTGAAAACCTCCCGCCGGTTTCGGCGGGAGGTTCGTGTTCTTTTCGGGAGTTATTATTCAGCGGCTTCCTCAGCAGCAGTCTCTGCTTCCTCAACAGCCTCAGCAACAGCTTCTTCAGCGGCTTCGGCACATTCGCAGGCAGCTTCCTTGACTTCTTCTGCAGCCTCTTCAGCGCAGCAGCAAGCTTCTTCAGCAGCTTCCTTGACTTCTTCTGCAGCCTCTTCGGCACAGTAGCAGGCTTCCTCAGCAGCTTCTTCCGCTGTCTCGCAGGCACACTCACAGGCTTCTTCCGGCGCTTCCTCAGCCTGCTCGGCGATCTCAGCCTCGGCCTCTTCGAAGTCATCGAACAGATCGGTCAGATCCTCTTCGAAATCGTAATCCTCATCTTCGTCCTCGTCCTTGTTCAGGAACGGGATCTTGCCGGATTTGTACAGATAGGCGGCTCCGCCAAGCGCAGCGGACGCGGCAGAAAACAGGAAAAGTTTGGTGAAATTCTTCATGATCTTTCGTCCTTTCTCCCGGATGGGAATGAAATTGCGCGGCGTCGGCCGCATCAAAATGTATTTTATAATAAAAGAGGGGGAACGGCAAGCCCCAAATAAAAAAGATTGTATAAAAATATTCCAAATAAATAATAGGGGGAGCCTGATTTCCCGGTAGTGAAAATTTAAAACGACTTTTTTCAAAATACCTATTGATTTTTACGCGATAAGTGTTATTATAGACGAAGGTTAGCACTCAGATGATGTGAGTGCTAACAAATGAGAAGTCAGGAGGCATTCGTGATGAAGTTAAAACCCTTAGGAGACAAGGTCGTATTAAAGCAGCTGATTGCAGAAGCAACAACGAAATCCGGTATCGTGATCCCCGGTGCTGAAAAGGAAAAGCCCCAGCAGGCTGAAGTCATTGCAGCTGGCCCCGGCGGAATGGTAGACGGCAAGGAAGTCAAGATGGAAGTCAAGGTCGGCGACAAGGTCATCTATTCCAAGTATTCGGGAACCGAAGTGCAGCTTGATGACGAGACCTACATCGTTGTAAAGCAGAACGATATCGTCGCTATTATCGAGGAATAATGATCTGCCCGCAGGGCGGATATAATATAGGAAGAAAATCGGAGCCGGCGGCCGGAAGCCCGGCAGGACCGCTCCGGATACATAATCGGAGGAATCAATCATGGCAAAAGAGATCAAATACGGCGCAGAGGCGAGAAAAGCCCTGGAAGCCGGCGTAAACCAGCTGTCTGATACTGTCCGCGTAACACTCGGACCGAAAGGCAGAAATGTTGTACTTGAGAAATCCTATGGCTCACCCCTGATCACCAACGACGGTGTGACCATCGCAAAAGAGATCGAGCTTCCCGATGCATTCGAGAACATGGGCGCACAGCTGATCAAGGAAGTTGCTTCCAAGACCAACGATGTTGCCGGTGACGGCACCACGACAGCGACTGTTCTTGCACAGGCTATGGTAAACGAGGGCATGAAGAACCTGGCAGCAGGTGCGAATCCCATCGTACTTCGCCGCGGTATGAAGAAAGCGACGGATGCTGCAGTAGAAGCAATTTCCAGAATGAGCCAGCCCATTTCCGGCAAGAACCAGATCGCACGTGTAGCAGCGATCTCCGCCAGCAGCGACGAAGTCGGTGAGATGGTCGCTGAGGCAATGGAGAAGGTCTCCGGAAACGGTGTCATCACCATCGAAGAGTCCAAGACCATGCACACCGAGCTCGACCTGGTAGAAGGTATGCAGTTCGACCGCGGTTACATTTCCGCTTATATGTGCACCGATATGGAGAAGATGGAAGCGGAGATGCAGGATCCCTACATCCTGATCAC
>DFKM01000107.1 GCA_002373555.1 Lachnospiraceae bacterium UBA3645 | reverse complement strand
TATGACGGTGATAATTGCCGGAGAATCAGAACTATTGAGCCAACAAATGCCGACAGATTTCGGTCTATGACGGATGAAGAGCTGGCAAAGTCCTTTGCTGATTATGTTTCTTGCCATGATTGCCCGATCCCATATTGCAAGGTGCGCTTTACAATGGAAAGGCTTGGATGCCAAGCGAATTGGCTGGACTGGCTGAAGCAGGAGGTTAGTGATGGGGAACGAAGACGAATTGCAGCAGGTTGATCCCGGAACGGGGATGACATTAGAACAACTGATTGATGCATTCGTTTCCGGCCCGAGAGAAAGAAAGCGCATCAAAACATTTATCTTATCCATAAATGACAATCAGGAGGCTGAGTGATGGAAACTCCATGCACGAGCTGCGTGCATTATGTGGAGACTCAGATCGCACAGTTCAGCTTTGAGGCAACATGCAGGCAGGATGCGCCGACAAACGTCCTCCTGTCAAAATGGGGCTGCTGGATGTATGAAAGAAAAAAGCGAAAGACGCCAGTATGCAGATGTGGCGGCCAGATGTCTGACGTTCTCTTCCATAACGGCAGACCATACCGGCACTGCTACAGCTGCAACTTTGATTTCTTCGAGGAGGATCTGACATGATTCCAGGGAGATATGGGAAAGTAACATTTCTTGTCGTACGGACTGAGGTCATATGCGGCGCAGACTTCAGCCGTGTTGTAACCGAGAACACAACAGTCAAATGCGTGCGCTGCTCCGGAGAGCTGCTGATCAACCAGGACACGGCATTCCTGCAGAAGAAGAGCCTGGACGACATGCCGTATATACGCTGTCCACGGTGCGGGTTCGCCTGCGCGCTGGAAAACTACTGGCCTCAGACGGAGGCGCAGCGACCGAGACGGAGGTCCGGAAATGGGCCGGTACTGCAAACGTTTTTATTGTGACGAGCGCGGAGACCGGATCTGCTGTGCGGACTGCCACCTCCGCCGGGACTGCGGGAACCCGTGCCTGAATCATCCATCGCGCTGCGGCCTGGAGGATGTCAACTACGAACGGCCAAAGCGCCGAGGCGGATCCGGGAAACTGAATCCGAAAAAATAACACTCATGTGATCGAGTAGAGCTCAGAGCCCTCCGAGGCCGGAAGCCTTGGAGGGAGTTCTGTCTTTTATGCTGACAAAGAAGATCAGCGTGGCCGGGCCACTGGTCCGGGAATGTATCTGCAGCAGAGCGACGAGCCGGGAGCCGGCGACGGTGCGCCAGGCAAAGCGCAAAACATCCAGCGAGGCACAGCAGCGGATGAATGCGAAATACAGCTGGGAAAAACTGGAGATGATGCTGGCGGCTAACTTCGTGCCAGGGGATCTGGTCGTGACGCTGACCTTTGACGATGATCATCTCCCGCCGGATCGGAAGACGGCAGCGGCCAGGCTGAAGAAGTTCCGGGCAGAGCTGGCAAAGCTGCGGAGCCGGAAGGACGCCGAACTCCGGATGATCTGGACGCTGGAGAACAAAAGCGACGCCGGGCGCTGGCACGTCCATCTGGCCATGAACAGCACGGGCGAGGACTATGAGGACATCCGAGCCTGCTGGCCATACGGACCGGACGCGGAGATCACCCGGCTTCAGGTCAATAAAAAGAAAAACTATGAGACCCTTGCACGGTACATGTGCAAGGAGGCTCGGGAGCGTGCAGGCCTGCGGTCCTGGTCGTACACCAGAAGCTGCCGGCACCCGGAGACGGAGACCTTCACCGTCCCGGACGACACCAGGCTGACGGCTCCGGAGGGATCGACCGTCATTGTGGAGGAATCGGTGCGGACTGCTTATGCGGAGTTCCAGTATATGAAATACCTGGCGACGGCACCGGTCCAGCTGCACCGGCAGCGGCCGCGGGCAAAGCGGAACCGGTAAGCTTTTTATATTATTTTTCTGACTTGGAAATAATATTATCTTTAAGAATGGGGATGAAAAACCTTGTGCTCTGGACCGAAATCTGATATACTGGTAACAGCGCAGGACGGGTGGATCTGCTGCCCGGAATGCCACAAAAAGCTCCAGCGCATCACGGCGGAGACGGAGGCGGAGAACCTGCCGATCTGGTGTCCGAGATGCAGGCGGGAGCTGATCACAGAGATCCACAGAGGCCGGAGCGCATGACGCCGGAGTCCAGGAGATCCTCGACAGAGGAACCAGGGCCCCGGCGTTTTGATTATACCAGCCCGCGCTGGCGGCGTCTGAGAGAACGGATCCTGAAGCGTGCGGAGTACCGATGCCAGTGGGCGCGACGGTTCGGCAGGCGAGAGCAGGCCACCACTGCGCATCACATCTGGCCGGCGGAGGAGTTCCCAGAGTACGCCTGGTGCGAGTGGAACTTGATCGCACTCAGTCAGGCATCGCACAACGCGATGCACGACCGGAACACCGGCCAGCTGACCGAAATCGGCGAACAACTCCGACGAAAGACGATCCCCCCCGGCTCGAACAACTCTCGCGACCTCGCTAAATAACCGGCGCCCACCCCGTTACGCACACACAACGGAAAATTCTGGGACGAAAAATCCGGCGGGAGCCGGAGCCCGGTGTGAAGTTTCCGCGCATGACACGCGCGGGCCGCGGACGTGAACCGCG
>DFKM01000043.1 GCA_002373555.1 Lachnospiraceae bacterium UBA3645 | reverse complement strand
ACATCTGATCGCAGGTTGCCCAGTTGTCCACAAAAGGCAGGAAGCGCTGCACTTCAGCAAGACACGGTTCATAATCTTTAATCTCCGAGATCATAAATGCATGAAGCTGATTTTCGTCGAAATACCGGTGCGGAAGATCCCGCAGGAATGTTTCCGCGTCTTCCCTTCGGATCAGCTGCTTTGCCTGCTTTCGCAGTGCCGGCGTACGGACGCCAATGACGCTGCCCGGATCAACGGTCGGCATCAGCTTTATCTGAAATGCTCTGTATTTTTCATCCTGCAGCCGAAACAGTTCTTCTCTGATCTCATCGATGATCATGTCTTCTCCTCCTCGTTATTCATACGGAACGCGGATCGCAAAGCGATGCCCGCCTTGCACAGGAAACGCTTTTTCGGTGCAAAAAAGCGACCCGGTCATGATCATTGTATCATAACCGGGTCACTTTTATCAGCAGAAACAGACTTCCCTCAGAAGTCGATCCGTCTGCCTTCTTCCGCCGACTGATACGCCGCGTACATCACCTTCATGGATTCATAAGCCAGATCGAAATCCGAGGACGGCACTCTGTCATAGGCGATCGTCTCCATGAAATCCTGCAGCTCTCCCATATAGCCGCGGATGATCTCATCCGATACAAAAGCCTTGTTCCAGCCGAGCTTTGCAGGAAGCATCTCGGAAATATAGACATCGTCCATGCCTTCTTCATCCAGGAAATAGGTGTTCAGGATATCGGTGGGCGTGATGTTGCACATCAGCGCATTGTCGTTGCAATAGACTTCAATATAATTCTTCGTTCCGCCAAGCACGGTATCGGAAGCGATGGTCATGCACTTGGAGCCGTCCGAGAATGTGATCACGATCACGCCGAAGTCCTCGACATCTTCCGGCCTGGCGGCAATGTGTCTGTGTTCGTACTCGGTCAGGCATTCCGTGGTCTTTCCGCAGTCCGCAAATACGCTCTGCACCGTGATCTTCTCGCCTCTCGCGTCAGCCTCCTGCTGTTTCAGCCAGAGCATGCCGGAAAGCGGATGGGTGCCTGTGCGGATCAGCGTGCCGCCGCCGGTGCCGTTCCATTTGCCGGCCAGCGGAGAACTGGAGCCCTTCAGGCTTTCCTCGCCTTTCATGAAGAGGATCTTGCTTTTCTTCGCACGAACGATCTCGGCTGCTTTCTGCACGGGCGTCGCATAAACGAAATTCTCCGCATACAGGAATTTCTTACCGCTCTCCTCCACCACTTTTTTCAGACGGACCATTGAAGTGAGCACTTCCTTATACATCTTCGCTTTCGCAGTAAAGCCGACGTTCTCCTCTCCTTTTTCTCCGAAATAGCCGGTCAGCGGCTTCTCGCAGATGACATGCTTACCGGCCTGCAGCGCCTTGACCGCCATATCGATATGGTTAAACGGCGGCGTGACGATATCGACAACATCGATTTCCGGATCCGCCAGCATTTCATCATAATCCGTGCAGATCTGCTCGTAACCGTACTGCTCCTTCACCTTCTCTGCAAGCGGCGCCTGAATGTCGCAGATCGTTTTCAGCCGGACATTGACACCCGATACTTTCATGTAGCCGTTCCCGTGCAACCTGGCTGCATAGCCGGCGCCGAGCGTACCTACGGTTACAGTTCTTGTTTCTTTCATTGTTGCATCCTCCTGCCGTTTTAGCGAAAGCTTTCCAGCTGTTTCTGATTGACTGTAGTATACCACTCGGTTTATAATAGATCCAATATATTAAATCTGGTTTTTGATAACCTGAAATTATCATCTTGCAATTTACACAGTTACAGCGGGCCGCACGCATCCTCCGTCGGCCCATTTAACGAAAACGGAGGCACTTATGACACTCAGCCAGATCACCTATTTCCGCGTCCTTGCAGAGACGCTGCATATGCGAAATGCAGCAGAAAAACTGTTCATTTCCCAGCCTGCGCTCAGTTCTTCGATCGCAAAGCTTGAGACGGAACTGCATGTCCGTCTTTTTGAACGAAAAGGACACCGTCTGCTGCTGACGGAAGCCGGGGAACAATTCCTGGTGCACGCGGAAAAGATCCACCGGGAAGTATATGAGGCCGGGCTGCACATGGAAAGGATTTCCCAGACCGCAAATACCAAGATCCGTCTCGGCTGCATTACGCCGGTACTGCGGGATGATCTCCCCGGAAGCATGCGCGCATTTCTGGATCTTCCGGAAAATAACGGTATCGAATTCGAATATTCCATTGAGAATACCGGCGAGCTCGTACGCCGTCTGAAAAACGGCATCTATGATATGCTGCTCTGTTCACACTACGCGGATGAAGATCTGCTGCAGATCCCGGTCTTCAAAGAGCCGCTGGCTCTCATCTCTCCCGCCGGTCAACCTGCGCCGGATTCCTGGAAAGCGATTGCCGCTCTCCCGCTCATCGGATACGAGAGAGACTCTGTCATGGATCAATACCTGCGGAATGTTGCCGAAAAAGAGAACGTGGAATTCCGGTTTACGGCCGGCAGAGGTCCGACCGAATCTGCCATCGCCTCCCTGGTGGAATACGGTTTCGGTCATGCGCTCATCCCGCTTCGGAAACATTTCGCGGAAACCTACAATATTTCTGTCTGTCCGCTGCCGTCCGGCGATTATCACAGGGACATCTTCCTGACAACACGATCCGGGCAGGAACTTTCCGGTGCCGCCGCCCGTTTCTCCGCTTTTCTGCAAAAAAGGTCAGAAGCGGAGACTTCTGACCTTTCATGATCACTTTTTGACTGTCACTTTGATTTTTTGAAATACGCCGTTCTGCGCATAAGCGTAAACATAACAGGAACCTTTCTTCTTTCCTTTGATCACGCCTTTGCCCGAGACCGACGCGATTTTCGGATTGGAGGATTCGTAACGGATCTTGCTGTAGGTCTTCATCTTCAGCTTTGCGGATGCCTTTGCGGCTTTCGCTTTCAGCTTGAATGTTTTTTTGACTTTGACCGATACCTTGTTTTTCTTTGCGGCGGTCGACAGTTTTGCGGGGTTCGTATACTTTCCGCCGGTTGTTGCCGCATACACAGTCTTGGAAGCCGAAAGCACATCCCCTTTCTGATCATACGCAATCAGCAGGAGCTTGTACCATTTCCCCGGTTTCAGCGATTTCTTCGTAAAAGCTGCCTTGCTCTTCTTGATTTCCGCCAGTTTTTTGAAAGGCTTCTTACCGGCGACATTGCCGTACATGACATATTTTGCCGCTCCGCTGATTTTCTTCCATTTGAGCGTCAGTTTTTTAGCAGCTGTCTTGGAAACGCGCAGCTGAAGCTTGCCGAATTCGGTCCCGACAGGATCCTTGTTGGCCTTCACGGATGCAAGGAGGGCTTCGGCAGAGGACTGAGGGGTGCCTTTGGTGAGGGCGGCAGCCGTGGGATCCGTATTATGATCCTCCGTTTTCTCTGCATTCTCATCGGTTTTATCCGTATTTACATCAGATTTTTCTGTATTTGTATCTGTTTTTTCTGAGGTCTGCGAAGGCTCCAGAATACTGAAATATCGTGTGATCGTTCCTTCATATCCGCCTGTACCAACAAGCGTTACGGTCGCAGTACCGACATTGGTATTGTATTTATAGGAAACCTTATAATCTTTATTTTCCGTCAGTTTGGTGCTGCCGTCTTTTACGGTCAGGTTCAGCGTGATCGGGTTCCCTGTATAAGTCATATCTTTGATTCCTGTTACCGTAACATAGGAATCCAGAAAAGGCTTCTTTGCGGTATATTTGAATGAACCCTCCCAGGTATCCAGCGTCTGTTCCGGAGAACTCCCGTCATAAGCAACAAGAGTGATCTTATACGTTCCGCTGGACTTTAAAGTCACATCTTTCATGTCCAGTAACGTGTTTATCACATCTTTCAGATCCGCCTTCGTGCCCATTGATTCCGTGAACGGGACCGAATACAGATCATCCACAAAAATCCTGTAGAGTTTTGCATCGGTTACAGATTTCCAGGTCAGTATGCCGTCTTTGGACAGCGATGCAGAGAGTGTCACGGAATCCGGTGCATATTCCGCTGCAGGCGAAACATAGTCTATGATTTTCTCCTCTGAGATTGCAAGCCGTGACGACTGATCCTCGTTGTATCCCTCCACAATGATTTTATGTCTGCCGTTGTTTTTCAGATCATATGGCGGGACAACTCTCTCATCAATAACCGCTTTCAGATCGATTTTATTCTTTCCCAATGTCGGAAGCATCTCTACATTCCACGATCCGCCGTCAATTGCAAGGTAATAAACCGCTGCGCCTGGATAATCATCCCAGGACAGGATATAATCCGAGGTTATCGTCAAATTAATCTTTCCTTCTGCGTAGGCCTTCCCCCCGGGCAGCAGCATTCCCACGACCGCAATCACAGCAAGCAGGACCCATCCCCAGGTTCTTCCATTGTTTTTCATAAGAACTCCTTCCTCATACTCACTTTGTCAGAAAATCCTTCACCACGCTGATACAGTCTCCCACGATCCCGTAATCCGCCGCGCCGAAGATCGGCGCTTTCGCATCCGTATTGATCGCAATGATCTTTTCTGCACCGGCAATGCCGGCCAGATGCTGGATCGCACCGGAAACACCGATGCTGATCAGAAGCTTTGGTGCCACGGAATGCCCGGTCTGACCGACCTGGTGGGAATATTCGCACCAGCCGGCTTCCACAAGCGGCCGGGAACAGCCAAGCCCCGCGCCGATCCGGTCCGCGAATTCCCGCATCAACGGAAGATTCTTTTTCGAACCGATCCCGCGGCCGACGACGACCAGTTTCTCCGCCTTCGTCACATCATACGAATCCGCGGCTTCCTGCAGTACCGCCCTGATACTCCTGCGGGGCAGGAAATTTCCCGGAAACGGTGCTTCTTCGATCGTCGCTGAACCGGCAGGATCTTCTCTCCGCCGCACCGGAAACACGCCTTCCCGGACCGTTGCCATCTGCGGACGCGAACCCGGGCAGACGATTGTCGCCATCAGATTGCCGCCGAAGGCCGGTCTGGTCTGATGCAGCAGTCCGCTTTCCCGGTCGACCTGCAGGGATGTGCAGTCTGCCGTCAGCCCCGTCCCCAGCATGGCTGCGCACGCCGGCGCGATCTCCCGGCCGGAAACCGTTGCCGGGAACAGCAGGATCCCGGGATGCCGTTCCTGTACAAGCGAGACGATCCAGGCAGCCGCCGCATCCGGATCTCCCGTACGAAGGTACGCATGATCACAATACAGCACGCTGTCCGCGCCGCAGGAAATCAGCTCTGATGCCATCTCTGCATCCCCGGACGGCAGAAGTGCTGTAACTTCACACAGTTCACCCGACCGCGCTTTCGCTTCTGCAGCCAGTTCCGCCGCTTTCGACACCAGCTCACAGCTCACTTTGCAAAGTCCGCTCTCCGAGACCTGCGCATAGAGCCAGATCCCGCTGCTGCGATCGTCATAAGCAGCTTCTGCTGCTGCAAGCGAGATCGCCCCCTTCGGGCAGGCATCCACACACATCGTGCAGAGATTGCAGAGATCTTTCACGCAGATCCGGCCGTTCGCCATCTCCAGCGCAGACACCGGACAGGCACGAAGGCATTTTCTGCAGAGGATACATTTTTCATGATCAATAATGATTCCGCTCATGACAATTCCTCCACAAGAGCCCGCAGACGGTCCGCCTGCTCGACGGCGCTCCCTTCTATGTACACACATTCCTTTTTCCGCTCCGGCGAAAATGTCCTGACCACCTGCGTAGCCGAACCGGCGAGGCCGGTCCTCTCCGGGTCCGCACCGATCTCCTCCGCCGTCCATACAGAAACCGCAGCGGCCTCCGCCGCCCGGATTCCTGCGATCGACGGCATCCGCGGATCGACGATCGATTTCACGACTGTGATCAGCGCCGGCAGGCAGACGGACACTTCCTGCTCACCGTCATCGCTCTCCCGGATCACACCGATCCTGTCTTCTCCGACCGAAAGGATCTCCTTCACATTTGTCACTGCCGGGATTCCCAGCGCCGCAGCAAGCTCAGGCCCGATCTGCGCCGTATCTCCGTCTACAGCCATCTTTCCGCAGATCAGAAGATCCGGTACGCCGGTCTTTCTGACCGCACAGGCAAGCGCATACGACGTGGCCAAGGTATCCGATCCGGCAAAGGCGCGGTCGCTCAGAAGTACAGCTTCATCCGCACCCCTTGCAACGGTATCCCGCAGGATCCGCACCGTATCGGGGATACCCATGCTGAGCGTGGTCACATGTGCGCCGGCGGTTTCCCTGATTCTGAGGGCACATTCCAGCGCAGCGGCGTCAAATGGATTGATCACCGCCTGCTTTCCGTCACGGATAATGGTATGGGATACCGGATCGAAACGGACTTCCGTGGAGGACGGAACAGCTTTCACACATACAACGATCTTCATTCCGCTGCCTCCGTTTCTCTTTCTCCGGCAGGAACCGCCTCTCTCCCGGCGGAAGGTACCATGACCTCTGCTGCGAACAGATTGCCTCTTCCGAAGATTCCCTTCGGATCAAACGCCTTCTTCAGCGCTGCCATCTCCTCTATACGTGCACTGCCGTACATGATCGCGAGGAAATCTCTTTTCAGCTTTCCGACGCCGTGCTCTGCGGAAACAGCACCGCCCATGGCTGTCACTTTTTCCGCCCATCCCGCGATCAGCTGTTTGCCGAGGCTGTAATCTCTGCTGTCCCGCGGCAGGATATTCACATGCAGATGGTTGTTGCCCATGTGTCCCCAGACAGCCGACTGCAGACCTGCCGCCGCGAGTGTCTCGCGGTACATATGCATGACCTCTGCCAGATGTTCATCCGGAACAGCCATATCGCCGGCCAGCTTAGTGATCGACGGATCGGTCTTCTTCCGTTCATCGATGAGCATGTTCACGCTCTCCGGGACCGCATGCCGGAAAAACTGCTGCGTTTCCCGGTCGGTATCAGATCTGGCGACCCACGTATCCTCTTCCCGGCCGCCGCAGGCAGTCAGGCATTTACCGATCTGCAGAAGCGTCTGCAGCGCTGCAGATTCATCCTCTTCCTGGATCTCTGCATAGATGCAGCAACTATACTCTTTTTTAAGCGCCGGAAGCGCTGAAAAAGCGGTATTCTTCCGCTTCTGTTCCCGCAGAATATCCAGCGCGCCCTTGTCAAAATATTCGATTGCTGCCAGATTGCGGAAGCCATCTCTGAGTGCATTCGTCAGCCTGACCGCACGGTCTTCGTCCTGCAGGAAACAGCTGACGCCCCAGATGTATGCCGGGAGCGGCAGAAGCTCGATCCCGATCTCTGAGATCGCACCAAGCGTGCCGTCCGAGCCGATCAGCAGATCGACTGCATCCATATCATGGCGGGCATAATACCCCGAAGCATTCTTGCATGCAGGCATCTGATAAGAAGGAATTTCAGCGGAAATGCTGCTGCCGTCCGTCAGCGGAAGGACCAGTCTTCTGCCGGAAGCAAATACCTCCCCGCGGCGGATATCCGCGATCCTGCCGTCCGCCAGGATCATCCGGATCCGCGTGATATGGTTTCTGGCCGCGCCGAATTTATAGCTTCTCGCACCGGATGCATTGCAGGCTGCGATTCCGCCGATCGTGGCGGAAGTTTCCGTCGGATCCGTCGGGAAGAAATATTCCCTGTCGTTAATGAAAGCGAGCGCTGCATCCGGGCCGCTTCGCATCTTCTCCGGATCGATCTTCCTGCCGGCGATGATCTTCCGCAGGTTCGCAAGCACCATGCCCGGCCGTACCGTAAAAGAATACCGCCCGTCCTCTGCGGTCACATCCAGCAGCTGATCCATCTTCGACAGATTCATGACATGGCCGCCATACGGCACAGCGCCGGCGGCCAGGCCGGTGCGGCCGCCCTGGATGGTGACGGGCGTACCGCCTGCATTCATCTGCATGATGATCTCCCGCATTTCCGCTTCGTTTTCGGGGAACGAAATCGAAGCGGCATGCCCGATGGAGCGGGACTCGTCGCGGAGATAGATCTCATATTCCTGTGTCAGTTCATAGATATTCATACTTCAGTAAAACCTAAGACTTTATATCGAAGATCCTTCGTCGCTCCGCTCCTCAGGATGACATTCTTGCAAATTGCATCGAACGACGGCAATATACAGCTTCGGCAGGCAGTTCGTGCCGGAAACTGTAGAGCGCAGAGCGACAGTTCACGGCGAAACTGCCGACAGAGGGCAGACACGCTTTATTCGTCTGCCCGGCGGAGTGCAGATGTTTTGTGCGATAAGCCTGTCAAGCGGACACCATGCTTGCATGAGTGTCCATTTGACAGGCAACGGACAGCGAGCAGCTTACTGCGAGCAGTCCGCGAACGAAGCAATCGAAGCGACCCCTGTTTTGGGCACGAACTGCCTGCCGAAGCGTCACTACAGCACTTCTCTTGTCAGACACTTGCAACAATATCTGTCGCACATCTGTCCTGGAAATTCGCCCGCACGACCTGCGCCACCTTCAGATGCTCCGGATGATTCGCATACACCGGAATATCCTCCGGCTTCTCCATCTCCACATACAGGCACATATCCTTCGTGCTCGAAGGAAGCGGCGGCGTCGCGATCTCCGCATGCAGCACACCGGGGATCTTCCCGACCAGCGCCGGAAATGCCTCCGCAAAATAGGCGTACAGTTCCTTTTTCTTCTCTTCCGTGACTTCCGGTCTGAAATTCCATGAAACAATATGACGTACCATAATACCCTCCCAATGTACATAAGAATCTTTTTCTATCATACCAAACCGCACCGATTCTGAAAAGCATCGTGCAAAAGAAAAACCCGCAGGCATTGTGATATGCTCCCTTTATGAGAGA
>DFKM01000202.1 GCA_002373555.1 Lachnospiraceae bacterium UBA3645 | reverse complement strand
CGGCGGAAAGGCTTCTGCTCATAAGAGACCTTGACCATGTAGACTTTGCAGTCCAGATCGAAGTAGGAGCAGGCCATGGAAAGTGCAGTGCCCCACTGGCCGGCACCTGTCTCGGTGGTCACGCCCTTCAGGCCCTGTTTCTTTGCGTAGTAAGCCTGGGCGATCGCGGAATTCAGCTTGTGTGAGCCGCTGGTGTTGTTGCCTTCGAATTTGTAATAGATCTTCGCCGGCGTCTGCAGTTTTTCCTCCAGGCAGTATGCGCGGACCAGCGGCGACGGACGGTACATCTTATAGAAATCGCGGATTTCCTGAGGGATGGCGATATAAGGATGTTCATTATCGAGCTCCTGGGCGATCAGTTCGTCACAGAATACGCCTGCGAGTTCTTCTGCTTTCATGGGTTCGCGGGTACCCGGGTTGAGCAGGGGGGCAGGTTTGTTCTTCATGTCGGCGCGGACATTGTACCAGGAATCCGGCATCTCCGATTCTTCGAGATAGATCTTGTAGGGGATGGTGTTCTTGTCTGACATGGTGGTGCTCCTTTCGATTTTTATATTTGGGAGCGGGGACCTCTCCTGCCGCGTCCGCGGCACCCTCTCCTAAAGGAGAGGGCAAAAAAGGAAAACCCTGTCCCAGTGTATTTGCTGGGACAGGGTCGTAAAATCGAACCTGCGGTGCCACCCGGCTTGACATGTATAAAACATGCCCTCTCATGCGTACTGTCATACGCTGCCTTTGGTTACGGAGATGCTGCTCCGGCTCGCATACTCGGGTGCCCGCGAACACCCTTTCCTCTCGCCCTCGGAAGTCCATTCGGGATAACTTCTTTTACTGTCTCGCACCGGCCGGCAGCTCTCTGGAAAAAGGCGGTTATCCTTACTCACTCTTCTTCAACGGTTTACAACAAAATAACTCCTGTTTTTCGCGTTGTCAAGCACTAAAGTGACAAAAAATGACAGAATTTGTCGAAACAATACCACTTTTTTATTGCAAATGTTAAGCATCAGCGATATATTAAAAGCAGAAGCGGACAAAAAAACAGCAAACAAGCCGGCTTCGGACATCAAAAGAAAGGAAAGAGGTTTCAGGAGGAAAGTCATGGGCAAATTTGTAATCAGGACCACCAACACAGGCGTAAAATTCGATCTCAAGGCAACCAACGGACAGGTAATCGCAACATCCCAGGTCTACAAGTCCCTCAAGACATGCATGAACGGTGTCAGCAGCGTCATCAAAAATGCAGCAGCGGCTGCTGTGGAAAACCAGACAGTTGAAGGCTATGAAACTTTGAAACATCCGAAATTTGAAGTCTACAAGGATAAGGCGGAGCAGTTCCGTTTCCGCTTAAAAGCGAAGAACGGGCAGATCATCGCAGTGAGCGAGGATTACACGACGCTCCGGAAATGCCTGAACGGCGTCGCGTCCGTACAGAAAAATGCACCGGACGCAAAGATCGAGGAAGCTTAAGAACGGCCGGAAAGAGCAAGTTCCAACAGCACTTCCTTTACATTATCTTCAGGAACATCGATCACGTGGGTGAGCAGCGACTGCAGCAGCTCGCCCATTTCTTTTCCGGGCTTGATGCCGGCTTTGATCAGATCTCCGCCGTTGACCGCCAGCTCTTTCAGAGAGGTGCACTGGTCTGCAGCGATGATCCGCCGGAAGCCTTCCGCAACAGTATCGTATTTCGGCAGGAGCTGCGCCTTTGCAAAATCGCTTTTGGCCATGGCGTCCGCCCGTGCGATCATAAGCAGTGCCGGGAAATTCTCCTTTCCGACACGGCTGATCACCTTTCTCGTCACTTTATCGCTTCCGTCGAACCACGCATCGTGGTGTCTGGTGAACAGACAGACCATGTCGATCGTATGATTGTCGAATTTCAGATCGCGCAGGAAACCTTCGGCAAATTCCGCGCTTCGTTTTGCATGGCCGTAAAAATGCGCCTTCCCTTCCTCGTCGATCGTCTTGGTCCATAGTTTTCCCACATCATGCAGAAGCGCGGTCCAGCGCAGGACCGTATCCGCGGGAACGCCGCATACCACTTTCATGGTATGACGGCCGACATCGCAGCAGTGCCAGGGATTTTCCTGCGGCATGGCAAGCATCTGATCGAATTCCGGGAACAGGACGCTGGTAATGCCGGTCTCATGGAAGGTCATGAATTTCTCCGGATGATCGGAAATGAGCGTTTTTGTCAGCTCTACACGGATCCGTTCGGCGCTGATCAGCCGCAGATTTTCGGCGTGATCCGCAATGCTCTTCATGGTCGCCGGCTCGATCCCGAAATCCAGCTGGGCGGAAAAACGGACCGCACGCAGAATGCGCAGGGCATCTTCGTCGAACCGGTCATCCGGCACCCCGACAGCGCGGATGATGCGCGCGTCAAGATCTTCCTTGCCGCCGAAGAGGTCTACCAGCCCGGTCCCGGGATGATAAGCCATGGCATTGATCGTGAAGTCGCGGCGCAGCAGGTCTTCGGACAGGGAGCGCGTAAAAGTTACCTGCTTCGGATGGCGGCCGTCCTCGTATTCGCCGTCGATCCGGTAGGTGGTCACTTCGTATCCTTCGCCTCCGATGAGCACGGTCACGGTGCCGTGTTTGATGCCGGTATCCACCGTGCGCCTGAAAAGCGCTTTGACTTCTTCCGGCATGGCGGATGTGGTGATATCCCAGTCGCCGGGCGTTCTTCCCAGAATGGCATCACGAACACAGCCGCCTACGATATAAGCCTCGTGGCCGGCGGAATTCAAAGCCTTCAGGATAATCTTTACATTTTCGGGGATGGTCAGAGATACAGACATAAGACGCGCTCCTTTTCTTCCCACGATTATGTGGCAGATACATCCGGATGTCAAGGTAAGGAAAGTGAATTTCGGAAAAACGCGGACCGGCGGAAAGCGGCCCCGCCCGGCAGGCCGTCAGGTAAACCAACGGTAGGTTGTTCCGCGGTTTCCGCTGTGCTATTGTCATTCCAGGGAGTTGAAAAACGTCCTCTTATAAATCCCGCTTGCCCGGCCGCCGATTCCTGCCCAGATGGCGGCCGGGTCTTCTACTGTCATATCCTGCGCGCTGTTCCGGACGGGACGGGCGAAAATGTGCAAAACCGTTTCTTTTGCACATTTTCAGGCCTTATTGCACAAAACTTATGTTGACAACCTTAAAACTTTCGTGTAAAATCCTTCCTAACGCTGACTGTAAGCAGAAAACCGCTGACGGTCAGGGGTCATACAGACAGATCAAATGCTATGAAGGCACTATGCGTTCTGAGAACCACTCCAGAGAGCCGGCGGGCGGTGCGAGCCGGTGTGTGTACAGAATCTGCAGTCTCATGCCCGAGCAGATCTCCGGAAGGCGCAATTTGCTGTGTAAGGAGATACGGAAGCCCCGTTACC
Organism: Lachnospiraceae bacterium UBA3645; assembly: GCA_002373555.1. Classification (GTDB taxonomy): domain Bacteria; phylum Bacillota; class Clostridia; order Lachnospirales; family Lachnospiraceae; genus UBA3305. Next base: position 3,100 of record DFKM01000202.1, on the reverse strand, counting down.
ATGGCAGAGTGCTTGATAGAGCGCTTATGAGAGGCCGCATCTGCGGCAATCCGGGTGGTACCGCGATTAAACTTGGTTTATTCGTCCCGGAGATTCCGAAAGGAATCTCCGGGACTTTTGTTTTATCATTACGGACAGGAGCGAATCATTATGAGGACAGTAAAATTCATTGACATGACACTCAGGGAAGCCGGCCGGATCCGCGGCAGAGAGCTCTCCTTCAAGGAAAAGCTGGAAGTCGCCAGGAGCCTGGACCGTCTGAAATCCGATACGATCGAGCTGGCTCCTATCGCCGGCAGCAGAGCGGACCAGCTTGCGAACCGTACCATCGCTTCCATGGTCGCCACGCGCATTTCCGCCGCCGTGGATATCTCTGCCGGAAATATCGAAGAGACCTGGGAGAGCGTGCGTTCCGCAAAGAAACCGAAACTCAACCTGCTGGTTCCGCTGTCCCCGCTGCAGATGGAATATGTCTGCCATAAAAAAGCGCCTGCCATGCTCGAGGAGATCAGGAAGCAGATCAAAGAGTGCCGTTACTACAGCGAGCACGTTGAGTTTTCCGCGCTGGACGCGACGCGCGCGGAAACCGAATTCCTCTATGAGGCGATCAACACGGCGATCGATGCCGGAGCAAACAAGATCACTGTCTGCGACAGCGCAGGGATCATGCTGCCCGACGAATTCGGCGCGTTTGTGGATGGGATTTTCGAACACGTTCCTGCGCTCGCGGATATCGAGCTGTATGTCCAGATCAGCGATGAGATGGGCATGGCGACGGCCTGCGCGGCGGCAGCCATTGCGCACGGCGCGATCGGTGTAAAATGCACTGCCATTCCCGCGGGTTATCCCACGCTGGATGCGCTGGCGCATTTTGTGCAGGTCAAGGGCGTGGACATGGATATTGCCACCGGCATGCGGGTGACCGAACTGAACCGTACGGTCGAACAGCTGAAAAAGCTTCTGATGCCGGAAGAAGAGGACCGCTTCTCCAACGTCGGCATCGGCGATATCGCGAATGTCTGCCTGGATAAGGATGACAGCATCACGGATGTCATCAATGTTGTGCAGCAGCTCGGCTATGATCTTTCGGATGAAGACAAATCCAGAGTCTACGAAGCATTCACCCGCGTAGCTGCGAAGAAGCAGTTCATCGGCACCAGAGAACTGGAAGCCATCGTGGCGACCGCCTCCATGCAGGTGCCGCCGACCTACAGACTTGTCAACTATGTGATCAACAGCGGAAATGTGATCTCCGCGACTGCCAATATCACGCTGGAAAAGGATGGAAATCCCGTACAGGGACTCGGCATGGGGAACGGCCCGATCGATGCGGCCTTCGCTGCAATCGAATCCATTATCGGACATCGTTATGAGCTGGACGATTTCCAGATCCAGACCGTGGCGGAGGGAAGAGACGCTATGGGAAGTGCGCTCGTGAAGATCCGCGCGGACGGAAAGGTCTGCTCCGGAAACGGTATTTCGACCGACATTATCGGTGCTTCGATCAGAGCGTATATCAGCGCGCTGAACAAGATCGTGTACGAGGAGAACTGACCCCTTTCGGCACTGACGTGCCACTTCCCCCTGAAGGGGGCTGCATTTCTGGCAAACAGGAGGTAATCGTATTGAAATTATCATTTTCCATCCGCAACTGGGAGGGCATCCGCTGGGAGGAATTCTGCGGCGTCGCTTCCGCTACCGGAATGGCGGGAATAGAATTATATGATATCAAAGGGGAGATGTTCACCGGAAAGACCAGCGTCACCAATCCGGGACTTTCCGCCGCTGCAAGACGGGAACTTGCAAAAGCGGGCCTGACGATCCCCTGCGTCTGCGCAGTGCATGATTTCACGGATCCCGATTTTCAGGAAGAACTGGCGGACTGCATCGAGACAGCCGTGAATCTGGGTGTGGAGAATGTCGGCATCCGGACGGACAATCCGGATATGGACGCCTGCGTGAACATCATGCGGGATCTGATCGAGATGGTCAACGGCAATCCGGTCCGTCTGCTCGTAGAGACGACAGGGGCCTTCGCCGACACCGCCCGGCTCAGAGATTTTCTGAACCATTTCGCCGACAACAGGCTCTGCGCGCTCTGGAATATGTATACGACATCCGCGATCTCGAAAGAGGATGCGGAGACCACGATTACCAATCTCGGCGCGTATGTCTGCTATGTGCATATCCACGACTACAGAATGGAGAATGGACAGCCGGTTCCGGAGCTGATCGGGGAAGGCGAGCTGCCGCTGACCAGCCTGATGAACGCGCTGCGTTCCGTCAACTACAGCGGATACATATCGCTGAAATGGGATCCCGACTGGGCGCCGGAGATCGCCGATCCGGAGATCATCCTGACGCATTATAAGGAAATGATGGGCCGCGTGATCAGCCTGCGCCGCCGCCGCAGACATCTGTACCGCAGCAACCGCGGGGTCGGCAAATATGTCTGGAAGAAGGGCGATCTGATCGATAAGACCTTCCCGCAGGTGCTGGACACCATGGTCGAGGAATTCCCGGATCAGCTCGCGATCAAGTACACGACGCTGGATTACACCCGCACCTACAGCCAGTTCCGCGACGATGTCGACGAATTTGCGAGAGCGCTGGTCGCGATGGGCGTCCGCGCGGGCTCGAAGGTGACGATCTGGGCGACCAATGTGCCGCAGTGGTTCCTGACCTTCTGGGCTGCCACGAAGATTGGTGCTGTTCTGGTCACGATGAACACCGCCTATAAGATCCACGAAGCCGAGTATCTGCTGCGCCAGTCCGATACGCACACGCTGGTCATGATCGAAGGCTACCGGGATTCGAATTATAAAGCGATCATGAGCGAGCTCTGCCCCGAGCTTGCGGAAAAAGAAGAAGGAAAGCAGCTGCATGCGAAGCGGCTCCCGTTCCTGCGGAACGTGATCACCGTTGGCTTCCGGATGCCCGGCGCCGTTACCTGGGAAGAAGCACTTGGGTTTGCGCCCCAGACACCCATCGAGGAGATCCGCAGGATGTCTGCAGCCATCGATGTCAATGATGTCTGCAACATGCAGTACACGTCCGGTACGACCGGCTTCCCGAAGGGCGTTATGCTGACGCACTACAA
>DFKM01000211.1:11572-12215 GCA_002373555.1 Lachnospiraceae bacterium UBA3645 | reverse complement strand
GCGGCAGTTCTTCTTGATGGCGATGGCTGCGCCGACAGTGTAAGCCCATTTTGCATTCTCAAAGCAGATCGGCTGGATGCCTTCGATCAGATGGTAAACATCGATGCCGGCTGCATCGGTGATCTCCTTGCATTCTTCGATAGAGGAGATTCCGTACTCCTTCAGTACAGCGAGGATCTGAGGCTCTCTTCTTTCATATGATTCAAATAATGCCATGATTCTTTTCCTCCTCTTCCTTATTCTTTTCTCGGGTCGATCAGGCGGACGGCGTCAGCAACTCTTCCGTACTGGCCGGATGCCTTCTCAAGCGCGGTATTCGCATCATCACCGGCCTTGATGAAGTCCATCATCTTGCCGAAGTTCACATATTTGTAGCCGATGATCTCATCGTTCTCATCCAGCGCGACCTTCGTGATATAGCCGTCGGTCAGCTCCAGATAACGGGGACCCTTGGCGACTGTGCCGTAGGTCGTTCCGATCATGGAACGGGTGCCCTTGCCGAGATCTTCAAGACCTGCGCCGATCTGCAGGCCGTCCTCGGAGAAGGCGCTCTGCGTTCTGCCGTATACGATCTGCAGGAACAGCTCTCTCATGGCAGTATTGATGGCGTCACATACCAGGTCGGTATTCAGCGCTTCCAGGA